>JACPZB010000095.1 GCA_016195725.1 Deltaproteobacteria bacterium
AAGGAAGTGCTCTACCAACTGAGCTACGTGGGCACCCTTTGAAACCTCAAACTGCTCTTCTGGAGCGGGTGAAGGGAATCGAACCCTCGCATCCAGCTTGGAAGGCTGGAGTTCTACCATTGAACTACACCCGCATTTTTTAAATTTGACATTTCAAATTTAAAATTTCAAATTGCGATTTTGCGCAGCAAAATCGCTGGTGGAGAGGGGAGGATTCGAACCTCCGTAGGCAGCGCCAGCAGATTTACAGTCTGCCCCCTTTGGCCACTCGGGTACCTCTCCGACAATAGCTCGGGGTTTTGAGTTTAGAGTAAGAACTTCTGTGTTAACAAAGTCTTTTGTCTTTGCCTCCCAACTCCAAACTCTGAACACATAACTATATTCCCTGGAGCTGGCGATGGGATTCGAACCCGCAACCTGCTGATTACAAATCAGCTGCTCTGCCATTGAGCTACGCCAGCAACATCTAACCTTTTATAAAAATAGAATTTGGATTCTTCCTATAACAGGTTGGGATAGAAAGTGTTATTTATAAGATATTTCTCAATTGCTTGTCAAGATATTTTTTAGCCTCTTATTCAGAAATGTCTTAATCTTTCAGAATTTTTACGATTTGAAAAATTGAGACCAGAAATATAAAGTCAGCGCCCGAGAACAATAAAAACGGCGGGTTCAAACTTCCATGATCTCCTTTTCCTTATGTTTCAAAATATCTTCTATCTTAGCTATGTATTTGTCTGTTATCTCCTGAATCTGTGTCTGTTTCTTCTTTGAATCATCCTGTGATATTGTTTTATCCTTCTCTATTCTTTTTACTTCCTCATTAGCATCCCTTCTGCTATTCCTTATTGCAATCTTGCACTCCTCCGCCACTTTCTTTGCCACCTTTACTATATCCTTACGCCGCTGTTCCGTAAGCGACGGGATGGAGATGCGGATAAGCTTTCCGTCATTGGTTGGGGTAAGACCCAAATCAGAATTCATAATAGCCTTTTCTATCTCTGACAGAACATTTGCATCCCACGGCTGTATGGTAATAAGCCTGCTCTCGGGAACTGACATGGTAGCGAGCTGATTGAGCAGTGTCGGCGTTCCATAATAGTCAACCCTGATGCCATCAAGCATGGCGAGAGATGCCCTTCCTGTACGCAGTTTTGCAAGCTCACGATGAAATATGTCTATCGCCTTTTCCATCCTATCTCTCATCTCTTTTAAAATAGCATCTGTCATTGCGCGCCTTAAGTATAGTTTTTTAAAACATCATCATCTTACAAGTGTGCCAACCTTAGCCCCTTTTACAATCTTCTCTATGTTCCCTCTCGTTTTAAGATTGAATACAATGATGGGAAGTTTGTTGTCCATGCAAAGCGATATTGCAGTAGCGTCCATAACCTTCAGGCCTTTTTTGAGGACATCAATGTAGGTAAGTTCATCATACTTTTTAGCCCGCTTGTCCTTTACGGGGTCTCTATCATAAACACCGTCAACCTTAGTCCCTTTCAGGATAACATCCGCGTGTATCTCCATGGCTCTGAGCGATGCTGCGGTATCAGTTGTAAAGTATGGATTGCCTGTGCCGGCAGCAAAGATTATTATCCTCCCCTTTTCAAGGTGCCTGACTGCCCTGCGTCTTATATACGGCTCTGCCAGCTCTTTCATCTCTATGGCAGACATAACACGGGTAAAAATTCCTTTCTTCTCAAGGGCATCCTGAAGTGCAAGGGCATTTATGACTGTTGCCAACATTCCCATATAGTCCGCTGTTGCCCTGTCCATACCATTTGCGCTGGCCGCAATACCCCTGAATATGTTGCCTCCGCCAATGACAATAGCCGCCTCAACTCCAAGGTTATGAACATTTTTTATTTCCCTTGATATGCTGTCTATAACCTTTGCATCCAAACCATAATTCTGGCTTCCCATAAGGGCCTCACCAGAAAGTTTTAAGAGTATGCGCTTAAACTTTGCTTTGGACATATAACTACAATTAAGCATTACGATTTACTGTTTGGGATTTGAGATTTTTTAATTCGCAAATCGTAATTCGTAAATCTAACATTTTAGTTCTTACTTATCCCTTCGCCAACTTTAAACCGAACAAACCGTCTGATGGACATATTTTCGCCGAGCCTTGCCATTATCTCAGTCAAAAACTCTTTGACCGTTACATCAGGATTTTTTACAAATGACTGCTCCAGCAAGCAAGTCTCTTGAAAAAATTTTTCTATCCTGCCGCCAACCATCTTGTCTACAACTTTTTCCGTCTTGCCGGATTCAATGGCCTGCTTTCTATATATAGACCTCTCCTTTTCAATAACATCCTGCGGGGCATCCTCTCTTTTTACATACAACGGACTTAAGGCTGCTATGTGCATTGCGATATCCTTTACAAAAGACTGGAATTCATCAGTCTTTGCAACAAAATCTGTTTCGCAGTTTACCTCAACAAGAACACCAACCTTTCCACCTGCATGTATGTACGACCCAACTATCCCTTCTAAAACAGCCTTATCTGCCCTTTTCGCCGCCGATGCAAGACCTTTTTCTCTAAGATAGGTGATAGCTGCTTCAAAATTTGACTGTGTCGCTGCAAGGGCCCTTTTACAATCCATAATCCCCGCACCTGTCTTCTCTCGTAAATCTCTGACCAGTTCTGCGGATATTTCCATGTCCCCCCCCCAAAAAAAACTGTAAACTGTAAGTTGCAAACTGTGAACTGTTTACAGCTCACAGTTTGCAAATCTTGAATTAAGAAGCTGCTGCTTCAGTTGGAGCAGGCTCTGCTGCAGTGACCTTTTTGTCTGTTGCTGCCTGGACTGCCTGTTCATAAATCTGCTTCCCTTCCAAACATGCATCTGCAACTGCTGAAACAAATAATTGAATCGCCCTGATTGCATCATCATTCCCCGGAATGATGTAATCAATATCATCAGGGCTGCAATTCGTATCAACAACTGCGACCACCGGAATGCCAAGTTTTTTCGCCTCTTTCACTGCAATAGCCTCTTTTCTAACATCTATCACAAATATTGCACCGGGCAATTCTGTCATATCCTTTATACCTCGCATATACCTATCCAGTTTAACCCTCTCTCGCTCAAACATAAGGGCCTCTTTTTTGGTTACACCCTCTATTCTGCCTTCTGTCTTCATCGCTTCCAGTTCGTTCAATCTGTCAATGCCTTTTTTTATAGTAGAAAAATTTGTCAGCATCCCGCCGAGCCACCTTTGGTTGACATATAACATGCCGCACCTCTTAGCCTCTTCTTCAATCGCTGACTGTGCCTGCTTTTTTGTGCCAACAAAAACGACCTTCTTGTTCTCTGCTGCAACACCCTTGAGAAAATCATAGGCTGCCTTAAACATCTTTACAGTCTGCTGAAGGTCTATAATATAGATACCATTGCGCGCACCAAAGATGTAAGGCTTCATCTTCGGGTCCCACCTCTTTGTCTGGTGGCCAAAGTGCACACCTGCCTCTAAAAGTTGCTTCATTGTTAAATACGCCATACTTCCTCCTTTTTGGTTTTCCCTCCACCATCTTCCCATTGCCACAGAATCCAGCACCACTTTCTGGCACGAAGCCTGATAATTTCTCAAAGCCTTGTAACAGAAAAGTGGTGCTGGACACCTCTGCAACAATCCGATGGTGTGTGCAGTACGATATGCCTGTACACACTTTCATGTGAGAGTGTGTACAAAAGCTATCCTAATAATCCTTGCCTTGCTGTAAGTAACCCCGACACTTATAGAGGGATTAACTTGTTTGTTTTAGCCTTATTTTTTAGCATACTATTTTTTGATTTGCAAGCCCAAAAAATTAATTCTGCTTCCAGCCAATCTTGATGCCCAATCCGTATCGTTTACCTCAACAAATGAGCAACCTTTTTGGGGTCGCCTAATTCTTCAAAGGGAAAATTTTTTCTGTAAGGTACGACAGCAAGACTTATATTGTCTACTCCTTTTAGCTTCTTTAAGAGCCTTATTACATCCCCATTGGGCAAAGACTGCCCGGTATTCCAATCAATTGTTTGAAGTTTCATGAGGACTTTCTGCGGCTCCTCTACTATTTTGACAGTCTCCTCTGTCATATTCCCTATTAAATTATATATCTCAGAGAGCCCCTTTTTTAGCTCCTCTTGCATCTGCTGGTGATAAGCCATGACTGCATAGTAATCAAATCCTTGCTTTTTAGCCTCATCAAGGCTCTGGGAAAGCCATGCCATTGCATAAGGAGGATTTGAGATACTCTCATACATCAGATTTATTGCAAATTTTGCATTCGGGTTTTTCTTTTTTACAACTGCCTTAACTCTCATTGCAACCTGAAGCAGTCTTTTATTTTTCCACGCCGCCCATCGCCAGAACTCTGGAGTGTATTGAGGGTTCAAGGGTTCAAGGGTTACGGGGTTCAAATTCTGCCCCCTTGCCCCCTTGCCCTCCTGCCCCCTGTTATTATAAAGTTCAGCCGGTATAAGCCTCTTGTCGTTGTCCTTTTTATAAAGCGCATCACTGTAAGAGCCAAAACCTTCATTATGCTTTAAAACAAGGTCATCCTGGAAAAGTACGCCATCGATAGGATATTCTGCAAGGTCATCAAAGAGTTTTTCCAGATGATAAACAGCCGCTTCGTTAAAAAGGTCAAGCCCATTGCAGGAGACAATATTTTTTGTATAAAAGTCATACGCCTTGCAACCAAGGTCTTTTCTATCTTCCAGGCCATAGTCAGCGTATCTTGTCGTCATCCACGCAAATACCTTCAATCCCTTTTTATGCGCCATAGTGAGAATTGAACCAAGGACATCATCAACTACCGGAGATTCTTTGGTTTTGAAATAAACGCCCCTCGTTTCCTGGTTTTTTCCTGAAATATTGATAAACGGATAAAACCTGTCGCCTTTGTTATGAAAGACCCGCAGGATAATCGTATCTATACCGGCAGCCTTCAACCTATTTAGCTCGCTGTCAACCTCTTTATAATCCTTTCCTTCAAAAATGGCAACCTGAACAGCCCGGATTGCCCCTTCCCCCTGATGTAAAGGCGCAGAAGGAACTTTCATTATCGGAAGTTTCGGCGCGAGAGCAAGCTCCGCCTCCTTTAATTTCGCCTTCGCCATATCCAATTTCAAAGATGCCTCTGCATTAAATCCATTATCAGGAAAATTTTTCATGAACTGCTCAAATTGGTTTACTGCCTCCTGATACATAGATGCGCTGAAATACGCATCTCCGAGCATATATTGGGCATGAGGAATAACAGCGCTTCCTGGAAAATAATCTATTACCCTGCCGAATTCCCTCGCAGCTACTGTATAATACCTTTGCTTATAGAGAAACATGGCATAGTTGAACTGGTCTTTGTCGGTTAGAAAAGGGCGGTTATCAGCAGCAGTTGCAAGTTGCAAGTTATAAAATACAGTCGCAAGATACAAGATGCAAGCTGCAAGTTTTAAACTTGAAACCTGAAACCTGAAACTTGAAACTATCAATTTTAATCTTGAATCTTGCAGCTTTATTCTAAAA
>JACPZB010000099.1 GCA_016195725.1 Deltaproteobacteria bacterium
AGAAAACTGTTCAATATATCGTTATACAATGCCATCCAAAGGAGTATCCCGAAAATGAAGCGTGACTTTGATCTCATCCGACGCCTTATGAAAGACATAGAGAACATACCTGCTGGCCAAAGATATACCGACATTGCCTATCTTACGGACTATGATCCAGATACGGTATATGCGCATATTGACCTGCTTCTGAATGCTGGTCTCATCGAAGGAAAAACTATAAACCTGCAGCGCGGCATCGGCGGCGTCATAATCAAGGGTCTCACATGGGACGGTCATGACTTTTTAGATGCCGCAACGGACGATACTCTTTGGAAAAAAGCAAAAGAGTCCATACTTAAACCAGGGGCATCCATTACTTTTGCTCTACTTCTTGAGTGGCTGAAGACTGAGATAAAGAAGAAGATAGGAATCCCTTAAGTTCTTGGGCAGATTGGTTGTTTCTTTTGTTAATACATAGATGCAACACCGGTCTTTATTCCGACACCGGTGATTTTCTCAGTGAGGTAAAATCATGAATAAGCTCATCCATACCGTTCTTGTTGCATTGATTTGTACGTTGACATTAAA
Source organism: Deltaproteobacteria bacterium (assembly GCA_016195725.1). GTDB lineage: Bacteria > Desulfobacterota > GWC2-55-46 > UBA9637 > UBA9637 > UBA10170. The sequence goes on from JACPZB010000099.1 coordinate 571, forward strand.
CATTAGTGCTTGGGCAGATAACTATACCTCTGCAATAATGATAGGTTCAGGTGCGACCAAGGATGAAGCTATTCAGGATGCGATAAGAAATGCTGTGGAAACAGCCACAGGCGTGTTTGTATATTCGACAACGGAAGTCAGTAATTTTGCATTGGTCAAAGACAAAATCGTGACGGCTAGCAAAGGTTATGTCAAAGATTTTAAAGTTCTTGAAGAGACGAAAAATGAAGGTATATTCTTTGTTAAACTCGATGTGTCCGTGGATACGGCAAGTATAAAGTCAGTCATAAAAAGAGAAATAAAAACTACAACCTATGATGATGCTCTTAAAGACTATGCAACCATCACATCGATTGTGGAAAGAAACAAGAAGTATGCCGAAATATTAAAATCCATCAGCTCACGACCGATTGATGAACTCTATCAGGTGAATTTTACAGGTTACGAAATAGTTGATGCAGGAACAACGTCAGCCGATGTCATTCTAAAATTCAGAATTGCCCAAAACCGTTTTCTCTGGGACATTTACTATGATACACTGAAACAAATCAGTAATAATGGGTCTTATGTTGGAGACAACCACATAATAATTAATTACAATATAGTTAAAGAGCATGCGTGGGGTTTTGACATTGCGGGCGAAAGGCTTCATCTTCACAAGGATTTCAATGACTATATTATAAAACCCCGTCAGGTAACAATAGCTTACAAGCTGCTGGATATGTCATTTACGCTGAAACCATTTTGTTTATATGACAAGTATATAAACAATAGAGAGGATGGCCGAAGTAAGTGGGTTTATGTTAATGATATGGCATCTAAAAAAATTACAAAGGATTCCGTTGGATATTTTATAGGCTCTGAAGGTTTTGAATACAAGGTACGTCACACGATCAAAAACATTGAGGATTTGAAGAAACTTCCTTTCGTAAAAGTAACTCTTAAGGACGTGGCGCAGAAGCCTATTGATTATGAGTTTCGGTAATTAATCAACTTGGCCTCAAGAATGCAGGGAATTCGGTGTAGAGGAGAAACCCACAAGGTAAACGATAACGATTCATAACGTGTAGTAAAATGAGAACATCATCCCGTATTTCCTGTTTTTCTAATTGATTTCACCATATCCCGGATTCTCCAAGAAAACTTGACAAACCATCATAATATATTTACATTATAAATATGAAGCCGATTGCTTTTGACTGGGATAAAGGAAAGAATCTATCAAATCAAAAGAAGCACGGCATATCGTTTGAAGAGGCCAAAACAGTATTTGTTGATGAGAATGCTTTATTGATACCAGATCCAGATCATTCAGACAAAGAGGATCGATTCATTCTTCTTGGTCTAAGCGCAAAACTTCGTATCTTAGTGGTCTGCCACTGCTATCGGAAAAATGATGAAATCATTAGAATTATATCTGTTCGAAAGGCCGGGCGCTTTGAGCAAAAACAGTATTGGGAAAGGTGATGAAAATGAGAAAAGAATACGATTTTTCTAACGCACAAAAAAACCCCTATGCCGGCAGACTCAAGCGACAGGTTATTCTCCGCATGGACGAGGGAACAGTCGGTTACTTCAAAAGACTTGCGGAGGAGATGGGCATCCCTTACCAGACTCTTATTAATCTGTATCTGAGAGATTGCGCTGCTGCACACAAAAAACTATCTCTGCGATGGAAACAAGCCTAAGACCAGCCTAACAAGTCGCTCAAATAGACGGCAAAGAACGCTGCTGATTAGGGTGTTAGGCATCATGGGGGATATATCATGAACCAGAAAAGAATCTATATCGTTCTGTGCATCTTGGGTGTCATCGCTCCTTGATTATTCTTATTTGGCTTTCTCGGTCTTCCGCAACCCTCCATTCTGCTTTTTTTCACATTCATCTTTGAACCATCTATCGTCTGCGGTGGCGGCTAATTTACTTGTCTCTGCAATAACATAATCCATACACTTAGCCATATATTTATATTGCTAATTCCATTATATCTGTAGTATATTATGTCTATGAAGAAAACCAGCTTTGACTGGGATGAGGAAGTTGAAGATGTTAACCATAGTTCAGAAGAAGAACGGTTTTACTGTATTGGTCGTGTTGGCGGCGGCATAATGACCGTCAGGTTTACTTATAGAGGAAATATCATCCGCATCTATGGCGCTGGATATTGGAGAAAAGGGAGGAAGATATATGAAGAGCAAAATAAAATATACTGATGAACCAATGGGCAAGTTGAAAGTAATTAAAGACTTTCTTCCCTCACCTGACAAGCTGGTATTGAAGGAGGAAAATGTCAAGGTAACCATTGCATTGAACAAATCTAGCATTGAATTTTTCAAGAGAGAAGCGCAAAGGTATCATATTTCCTACCAGAAAATGATTCGACGGCTGATAGATTTATATGCTTCACAACATCAAAAGAGCGCTTAACAAGCAAGACAATGGACTCAGATCTTTAAAAATAGGATTTATGGATTGGGCAGCAGGCCATTAACTTCACACGTCCAAAATACACTGCATGCTATGCCGACCTTCTTTTTCTTCATAGCGAAGCCCTGCGTAAGTTGCCGCCTTGACCTCTGTTTTTACCGTGTGCTTGTCAAAATTCAGCGGCTCGCCAAAAACGGTTCCTTTAAGTTTATATATGCCATTTATGTTTTTTATCTCGCCCACCTTAACCCGCGCCAAAACAAGCCCTTCCACATCCTGCCTGAAAAGTATTTCATTCAAAGCCTCTATAAACAGTTCAGGTATGTCCCTTGCCTCGCACTCTATTGAAACATTCTGCCTTTCCTCAATCGTTGATATGTCCCACATCACATTTAGCATTGCCTTTGCGCCTTGTTCAAATGCCTCTTCAAGCGTAGAGCCAGTTGCCCTGATTCCAACATCAGCTTCGTGGTCAAGATAGGCGTATGGCATAGATTTTCCTACTTCCCTGTAATCTCCTTATACACCCTTTCCGCATTCAAAGGCAGCCATTCCTTATATTTAAGCCAGTTTTTATATTTTGGCAGGGTTATCTCTTTTTTTATCTCATCAATGGTTTTGCCTTTTTCAATATGCTTTTTTACCTCAAGTTCTAAATCAACAAGATATTGCTGAAGCGCAAAGAGCATATCAATATTTCCAATATTGCCGTGGCCGGGCATATAAATCCCTGCATCAAAATTTTTCAGCGCCTTCAGGGTCTCAATCCAATCAGAGATATAGGCATCTCCAAGCCACGGAAGCCTGTCTTTATAAAGAAGGTCTCCGCCAAACATAATGCGCTCTATGGGAAGATAGACAATAATATCGCCGTCTGTATGGCCTCTTCCGAGATAGGCAAGCTCCATGGTTTTACCGCCTGCCCGTAAAGTAAGGGTATCTTTAAATGTTTTTGTGGGAAGTGTCAGCTCAAAGCCTTCAAGTGCATTTTCGCCAAAGAATTTTTTAAACTGCTCTCTGTGCTGTTTGTCCTTTTCTATAAGATTTTTCTGTGTATTCTCGTGGCTGATGATCTCCTTTGCTTCTTTGAAATACTGGTTTCCATAGGTGTGGTCGCCGTGATAATGGGTATTTATCACATAGACAATGGGTTTATCCGTAATCTCATGGATTTTCTTTTTTAAGAGGAGGGCAAGGTCTTTTGGCCCTTGCGCGTCAATTACAACTACGCCTTCATTTGTTACAACAAAGCCGGAATTTGCTGCGCCTTGCTTTCCGATAAAACCGTAAACGCCGTCAGCTAATTTTATTACCTCTGGTTCAGCGGCATTAGCCGGGTTTATAAGAAATGAAAATATAAAAAATATTAGGCTTAATCGCTTAAACATATAGCCGAGTATAGCAGAATCTTTCATAAATGGCGAGGCTTTCATTCTCGCCCTCACCTTAATCCTCTCCCCTTTGGATAGAGAGAAACTATATTTTTTGAGGCCAATGTAATTTATTGACTTGAATACTTTAAAGCCTTAATATTGCACAATGCTTATAAGAACTTTGTTGGTATGGCTGGTTGGCCTGCCTGTTACGATTTTTCTTTTTGTCATTGTTATGTTATCGCTTATCTTCGATAGGAGCGGCAACAGTATACATTCCATTGGCGCTTTATGGAGTAGAATCTTGCTTTTTTTAAGCGGTGTACCTGTTGATATAAAAGGCATTGAACATCTGCTCAAAGATAAACCGCAAATCCTTGCCTCAAACCATCAGGGCGCATTTGACATACTGGCGTTGCAGGCATTTGTCCCGATTCAGTTCCGCTGGGTTGCGAAAACGAGTCTTTTTACGATACCTGTAATTGGATGGTCTATGAGCCTCGCAGGATATGTAAGCATAAACAAGGAGCGGGCAGGAAGCGCCTATAAAAGCATTGATGCCGCGGCTGAAAAGGTAAAAAACGGGATATCTGTGCTGATATTTCCAGAAGGCACCAGAAGCGCCACAGGCGAACTCTTGCCGTTCAAACGCGGCGGATTTTTACTCGCTGTTAAAAGCGGTGTCCCTGTTGTCCCCATATCCATAAAAGGGACAAGCGATATTATGAAAAAAGGAAGCATCTTGATAAAACCAGGCCAAATAAAAGTGCTTATTGGCAAACCTGTGCAAACGACAGATTTAAATGAAAAGACCTTGATGGCTAATGTCAGGCAGGCGATAGAGAAGGGGATGATTGATTGTAGAGAAGGATAAACCTCATGTTGCATGCGTTCCCTTTATTAATGATTTGTGAATTACTGAAGACTCCTCCTATAATCTACGGTGAGGATATTGATAGCAAGAGGTCATTCTATTGAGAATAATTTGCCTTCTCCCCTCTCTAACAGAACGGGATGGCAGCAAACAGTTTGTTTGCGCTATAATTATAGAAATATTTGAATTTTTAAAATCTTGACAATGTTTTTCTTATTTGGTATTGCTCATACAATACCAAATTAAGAAAGGAGGGGTAAAGTATTGTTCAATGACACAACTTCATGGGAGGAGATATGTCAAAGAAAAATGTATGGTTTTTTTTAGGTATCATGTTGGCTATATTTACACCTGTTTTGAGTAATGCTGCAAGTGTGGCGACAGAGGATGTCAGTTATAATCTCGGCGCATTTGGAGATATAAATTATGCAACCGGCAACAGAGAGAGGAAACAGAACAGCTTTTACCTCGGAAAATTTGATCTTTACGGCACAGCTGCTTATGAACGGATGAGTTTCTTGACCGAGATAACGATTGAATTTGAAGACGCGGCAACGGAAGTGGAGGCAGAGCGGCTGTGGGTAGGATATACATTGAACGATCTTTTTATTATAAGGGCTGGAAGACATCATGCAAGTATGGGATACTGGAACAGGACATACCACCATGGTAGGCAGCTTTTTACCACTGTTGAAAGGCCGTTTGTTGTTAACTTTGAGGAAGATGGAGGCATTATCCCCATGCATATTGTGGGTATTGAGTTTGAAGGAACGACAACTACAGAGTTGATGAAACTAAAGTATGAGTTCCAAATAGGAAACGGTCCGAGAATTACAACAGAAAAAAAGCTCGGCCCGAACAGCGCCTCTGATGACAATCCCTCAAAACAAATTATTCTGAGATTATCAGGCGCACCTGCTATGCTGCCAGGGTTTACCCTTGGGGTTTTTGGTACAAACTATGAAGTATCACCAACGGGTCAACAGGCGATAGAGGAAAAGGTCGCTGGTCTGGACCTTTCGTATGTCCATGGGGGATGGGAATTGCTTGGAGAATACTACAGGCTTTGGAATTCTGATAAAGGAGCTGACTTGTTTTATCTCCAGGCGGCCTACCTCCTTTCAAACTATTCACTAACACCCTATATCAGATATGAATCTATGAATGTTGAAAATGGGGATCCTTATATAACAGCCTTAGGCGGCAGGAACAACAGGGGGCAGGAAATATTGGGCGTAAGATACGATATCAATGCAAGGAGCAGTATAAAAACCCAATATAGACGGGACGAGGAAAAGGGTTCCGATATAAAAAATGTATTTGAGGTTCAATGGGCATTTGGGTTTTAATGCAGTATCCAGAGGACGGGGCTTACAGCGAGATGTGGCAGTTAAACCTTACAGGAGGTTCTTATGAATCTTATAAAAATGAAGACACTATTATTCATAGCCTTATGCCTTATTGGATGGACATTGACTGCCCTTGCCGACGATATAGACGATATAGTGGTCATAGTGAATGAGAAAGGCCCGCTGATTAACATCGCTGAAAGGGATATTAAGGATATCTATCTTGGAGAAAAGAGGATTGTGAGTGATGTTAGGATAACTCCCTTTGAGCCTAAAGATAATGATATAAAAGAACGGTTTTTATCTTCTTTTATTAAAATGGCTGATAAAGAGTACCGTATTTATTGGACCAAAAAGGTCTTTCAAGACGGCATACAACCCCCTGCATCCCTGACATCTATGGAGGATATTGTAGAGATGGTTAAACGGGAAAAAGGGGCTATAGGGTATGTGAATAAAAAGAGAATAAAGGACGAAAAGGGGGTACGGATAATTAAGGTTATCCAGTAAGTCCCGATGCAACCTATCCTGAACGGCATGGCTTTGCTATCGGCCCGATTTCAACCTGCTATTTATTTTATTCCCCCGATGGTCATAGAGGGACTTTCTGGAAACAACGGCACCAACTATCGTGGAGGTTAAATTGATTCGTCTGACCCATTCTATAAAATTCAGATTCTTCATAGGTTTTTTCTCCCTCATTCTGATATTTCTCTTGATAATACCCATTATCTATAAGACCATTACAACCCTTCAAAGGGATTCGGCTGTTATTGCCAGTCAAGGCAATCAGCAAAGGCGGGTCTATGAAATGGCCTATTTTGTAAACCAGTACGCCATTACGGGAAATGAGGAGCTTATTAAAAGGTTGGATGCTTCCGTAAGAGATTTCAACACCACATTCGCAACTATTGAAAATGTGCCTGCAGAGATGAAAAAACTGTGGCTGTCATACAACGACGCACTAACCCAAACAAGGGATAAACTCATAGCAATCAGACAGGGAAAAGATGTATCGTTGGTTGAGATAGCCAGACTGCGGGAAGAAGTTACAGAAATTGCCCCCCGGCTAGTTTCAGCAATAATTAGTCTGGTAGCAGAGCTTGAAAAGACATCTTCAAAGAGGGTAAACTTCACCCTTGCCGTCATGATAGGTCTTCTCATCTTTTCCATTATGCTGGCTGCCCTCTTAATTTATGCCGGTATTAGAATGATTATAAGGCCGATTTTGCATATTTCTCAGGAGATAGGCCCTATCAGTGAGGGCGACCTAACAAAGACAATTGAAGGCAAAGCCAATATCATTGGCTTTACCTTCAAGGATGAAATAGTCTTAATGACAGAAGGCGTCAACAAGATTATCGCAAGTTTGAGGAATTCCATCAAGGGCATATATTCCGTATCGCAAGAGGTGTCCAGTGTATCCAAAGTGACAAAGCAGTCATCTCACGGCATCCAGCAATCCGCCAGAACCCAGCTTCAGGCTGTAGAGGAGACATCTTCGTCCATAGAGGAGATGGCTGCTTCAATGAAAACAGTCGCAGGTGATACAGAAGAGCTTCTTCACGCAAGTGACGGCGCGTCCGCATCATCCCTTGAGATGGCTGCCTCTGTTGCAGAGGTTGCAGAAAATGCCGAGAAGCTTGTCGCTTCTGTGGATGTAACTGTATCTGCCATACATGAGATAGCCGCCTCTCTGAAACAGGTTGCCGCGCATGTTGATATCCTGCTTGCTGAGACTGAACAGGTGGTTTCAGCAACAACAGAAGTCAATGCTGCAATCAAGGAAATAGGTGCGATTTCAAAAGAAGAGGCCATCCTTGCAGAAAAGGCTGTAGAAATTGTCGCCAATCGTCTGGATGTTGTAAATAAGTCCAGCAAGGATATAGAGCAGATAATAGATGATGTTGCCAAAACATCTTCAGTAATGCACAGATTGGGAGAAAGGTCAAAAGAGATAGGCAGTATTGTCAGTGTTATAAATGAAATAGCAGATACCACCAACCTCCTTGCGCTTAATGCCGCAATCCTTGCGGCTCAGGCAGGGGAGCATGGAAAAGGGTTTGCTGTAGTTGCCGATGAAGTCAAGAATCTTGCCAAGAGAACTGCGTCGTCAACAAAGGATATTGCGGAGCTCGTTGAACATGTCCAAAAAGATGTAACATCTGCAGTCAACTCTGTGGAGCAAAGCAGTTCTAAACTGGTTGATGAGACTGTGGCATTTTCAAAGGGTGAAAACACAGCTTTGACCAGCATTGCAAACAGCTCAAAGGCGTCTCTTGACATGGCCCGGAGAATAGAGAAGGCAACAGGAGAACAGGCGAAAGGAATAGGCCAGGCAGCAGATGGCATACATAAGATAAATGCAATGGTGGAGGAGATAAAAAAGGCTGCGGATGAGCAGAGCAGAGCCTCGGAAGAAATCTCTCATGCAACGGAAAATATGAAAGATATAACCCGGCAGGTCAAGCAGTCTATAGGAGAACAATCAAGGGAAGGCAAACATATTGCGCAGGTAATAACAGATGTGGCCCAAAAGATACAGGAGATAGCAAAGGCCATAAATGAACAGAAGATAGCCTCTGGGAAGATAGTCAATGCCATTGAAACCATAAGGAAAAAGGGCGAAGAAAACCTCACGCTGACCGCAGGGCTTGACAGCACGGTAGATAATTTAGCTTTGCAGTCAGTTTCATTAAATGAGAAGGTGAGAAGCTTTAAGGTATAAGGCAGGTTGTTTGGATAAAAAGATTTTGACGAAGGACGTTAGAAAGGCGATAAATGTCAATCTCTCATTGAACAGAATGCTCGCAGCAAGCTGCGGGGTTCTTCAACTTTATACCACCTCTTTCAAGCCATCCACCAATTCTCTTATCCTCTCCGGCTTTGTCTTGAGCGATGCCCGGTTGCAGATGAGCTTTGAAGTTACTTTCATTATCTCTTCCACCTCTACCAGACCATTTTTGCGCAGGGTTTCACCCGTTGCCACGAGGTCAACAATCCTTTCTGATAGGCCGAGAAGCGGAGCCAATTCAATAGAGCCGTAGAGCTTGATTATCTCTACCTGTATGCCTTTGTTCATGAAATGTTTTAATGTGATATTGGGATATTTTGTGGCAACCCGTATGTGCGTCCAGTGCCTTGGATTATCTTTTTTGCCGAGTTTCTTCGGTTCAGCAACCACCATTCTGCAGAAGCCGATGCCCAGATCAAGCGGTTCGTAAATGTCTTTTCCCTGCTCCAAAAGCACATCCTTCCCTGCTATGCCAAGATCTGCCGCCCCGTATTCAACATAGGTCGGCACATCCTGAGGCCTTATTACCATAAATTTGATAAGGTCTTGCTTATTTTCAAATATAAGCCTTCGGCTGTCCTCTGTTACATGGGAACAGTCAATGCCAATTTTTTTAAAAAGGGCAACAGCCTCTTTCAGGATGCGTCCCTTTGGCAAAGCGATGGTTAATTCAGATTTAGGATTTACGATTTTAGATTTACGATTTGAGTTTTTCATCCGCAATTCGCAATTCGTAATTCGTAAATTGCTTGTTGCCCCTTGCTCCTTGCCCCTTGACTTCTGTTGCTTCATGTTTTCACCCTCTTTATCTTTGCCCCGAGCCCCTTTAGCTTTTCTTCAATCCTTTCATAACCCCTGTCAAGGTGATAGACCCTGGATACCTCTGTTTTTCCCTCCGCTGCAAGGCCTGCCAGAATAAGCGAGGCGCTCGCCCTTAAATCGGTCGCCATGACAGGCGCGCCGCTTAAATACGGTTTCCCCTTAACAATGGCATTTCTCCCGTCTATCCTTATGTCAGCTCCCATCCTTCGGAGTTCGCTTACATGCATAAACCTGTTTTCAAATACCGTCTCAGTTATTACAGAAAGCCCTTTTGCAATACTCATCATTGCCATCATCTGAGCCTGCATATCAGTGGGAAAACCCGGATAGGGGGAGGTTTTTATATCTACACTTCGGAGCGAATTGTTTCCTTTCACTCGCACACCGCCGTTTTCTGTTTGTATCTCTACCTCGGCCTCTCTCAATTTAACAGTCAGGGCTTCAAGGTTTCGTATAGGACAGTTCTTTATCAGGATGTCGCCTTCCGTCATACCGGCCGCAATCATGAATGTCCCTGCCTCTATCCTGTCAGGCATGATTGTGTACGTTGTGGGTTTTAATCGGTCAACGCCTTCTATTGTTATGCAATCAGAGCCAGCGCCTTTTATATACCCGCCCATCTTATTCAGCACATTTGCAAGTTCAACAACTTCTGGCTCTTGGGCGGCATTTTCCAGAATGGTGACACCATCGGCAAGCGCTGCAGCCATCATAATATTTTCGGTGCCGGTTACCGTAGTTATGTCAAAGCGTATCCTGGCGCCTTTAAGTCTATCAGCCTCTGCATTGATGTAGCCGCTTTCTATCTTTATCTCAGCGCCCATCTTTTCCAGGGCCATAAGATGAAGGTTCATTGGTCTTGCACCTATGGCGCACCCGCCGGGCAAAGAAACTCTCGCCCTTTTGAATCTGGTCAAAAGCGGCCCGAGCGCCAGCGACGATGCCCTCATAGTCTTGACCAGTTCATAAGGCGCCCCAGGGCTTTTGAGGGTTTTGGTTCTGATCTTTAAGGCATTGCCGCTTTCTTCTATCTCGGTCCCGATATAGAGAAGCAGGGTCTTTATGGTATCAATATCTTTTAGCTTTGGAACATTGTAGAAGGTATTCCAATCATCTGTCAAAAGGGCTGCAGAAAGAATAGGTAATGCCGCATTCTTTGAGCCGCTTATCTTTACCTCGCCAATAAGGCGGTTGCCGCCCTCTATGATTATCTTATCCATAATTTATATCTGTAAGGCCATATTCTGGCCTTTTAATGCCTCTGTTTGATAATGGTGTATAAGTGTTTCTATTAATTCGTTTAAGTCTCCTTCTATTACAGCGTCAAGTCTGTGAATGGCAAGGCCGATCCTGTGGTCTGAGACGCGGTTTTGCGGAAAGTTGTATGTCCTTATCTTTTCGCTCCTGTCTCCTGTGCCTACCTGGCTTTTTCTTTCCTGAGCTATCTTTGTCTCCTGCTCCCTTTGTTTTATGTCAAGAAGGCGGGAAGCCAGGATCTTCATGGCCTTTTGTCTATTTTTGTGCTGGCTTTTTTCATCCTGACAGGAGACCACAAGGCCAGAGGGGACATGCGTTATCCTAACTGCGGTTTCTACCTTGTTTACATTTTGGCCGCCGTGCCCGCCTGCGCGAAATGTGTCTACCCTCAACTCATCTGGTTTTATATCTACCTCAATCTCTTCAGCCTCAGGCAATACTGCTACGGTAACAGTAGATGTATGTATTCTGCCGGATGCCTCTGTTGCAGGAACGCGCTGAACACGATGAACGCCGCTCTCATATTTGAGCTTGCTGTATGCGCCCTTGCCTGCAATAATAGCAATTATCTCTTTTAATCCGCCGATACCTATGGAACTGCTGCTGAGCACCTCTACCTTCCACCTCTGAGCCTCAGCATATCTTGAATACATCCTGAAAAGATCAGCGGCAAAGATTGCGGCCTCATCGCCGCCAACGCCTGCCCTTATCTCCAGAATGATATTTTTTTCATCATTTGGGTCTTTTGGAAGAAGAAGCACCTTAAGCCTTTCTTCTAATTCAACCTTTCTCTTTTGAAGCTCAGGAATTTCTTCTTTAGCCAATTCTCTGAGTTCATCATCTTTCCCTTCAAGAATAGCCTTGTTTTCCTCCAGCTCGCTGTCTACCTTTTTAAGCTCGTGGTATACTTTCACCATCTCTGACAGGGACGAATGCTCCTTGCCGTATTTTTGAAAGCTCTCCTGGTCAGAGATGATCTTTGGGTCGCTCAAGAGATTGCCAAGTTCAATACAGCGTTTTTCTATTTGTTCAAGTCGGTTAAGCATAATAAAGAAAAAATAGAATTCAGAATGCAGTAGCCAGAAGTTAGAATAAAATCTAAGATAAAAAATTTCCCTTCTGAATTCTGGATGCTGAATCCTGTATTCTTTTTAAAGTTTTTTAAATTCCTCTCTTATCTCATCTGGTCTGCCGCAAGTCATTTCACCCTCAGTACATTTATTTGTGTTTACGCATCCGGGGCCTGCTTTTCTAAATATAATTGGGGCCTCTTTTTTTACCAAGGCAAGCATCCTCTTCGCCATATCCCGTATCTCCCACTGAGCTCTCTCACAGGTGCGAAGGGTGAAAAAATGAAGAAGCTCTCTGGCATTCATGGTAACGATAATCTTTGTTTCTGCAGCATTGGGAAGAACATATCTGGCATCCTCTGCTGGCACGCCTGCCTCAAGCATCTCTCTATAAAAAGCATACAGAGATTCCACAGTATCAGAAAACCTTTTTGCATTACTCGCATTGCTCTTTATAGAAGGCGGGGTTACAAATTCAGGCTCCTTAAATTTTACATACCGCTGGCTTTGCTGGGAATATGACGCAAGGCGGTGACGCACCAGCTGGTGAGAAGTAGCCCTTGATATACCCTCTATGCCAAATGTAAAGTTAGCATGTTCCAGAACAGAGAGATGTCCCATCTTGAGAATCTTGTCTAAAAACTTCTCATAAGAGATGCCTTTAACTTTATCCTCTAATTGGGAGATGCTGCTGTCCGAATAACAAAGTTTGGCAGCCAGCGCTATGGTTTTCTCAGGGGTTGAGGTAAAATTTAGGAGGGTTATCTTCATCCCGTTAGACCTCCTGTCACCATTTCGACTTTATAAAGACCTATTATCAAATTTCTCAAATGTTAACATCTTGTCATTCATAAGCTATAATACTAAATAGGTCTAACGGGGTTCACACTACCTCTTAAAAATAGGCTATGGGTTAGTGGGTTATAGGTCAAATGCGAAAATTTTACATTTTGATTCGCATCTTTATTTTCTTTTCTCCTATCGCCTATTACCCATTGCCTATCACCTTGCCTCTTGTTTTTTATACTTCTTCCTAAACTTATCAACCCTCCCCGCGGAATCTACCAGTTTGTGCTTGCCTGTAAAAAACGGATGGCAGTTGGAACATATCTCCACCTTTATATCCTTTTTTGTAGAACGAGTCTTAACCACTGCGCCGCAAGCACATTCAATTGTGGTTAATTCATATTTTGGATGTATCTCTTCTTTCATAGACGCCTCCTGACAAATTTGAAGTTTTATATATTAACAACTGTGCTTCATTACTGCAAGAAAAATTTTATATTATTTTGCGCTTATTGATAGGGCCTTTGTCGCCATTGATGGCAAATGAAGGTCGTGGACTTGACAATACTCATGAAGGGGCATAAATTAAAGGTTAAGGAGTTAAGACTATAACCTCCAACCTTTTTCGCAATTCTTTATAGGGGAGGGTGTAACAAACTGTCCAAAAGGTTTATCTCGTTATGAAGCCTGCTCATATTGTTTAGTTATGATTATAAAGAGCCGAACTTTTTAACTGGACTTTGTGGCGTGATTTATAGTAAAAATCAATTAATAAGGAGGAAGGTATGGGAAAGATTATTGGCATTGACCTGGGCACAACAAATTCTGTCGTTGCGGTTATGGAAGGCGGCGAGCCAAAGGTTATCGTGAATGAGGAGGGAAGCAGGCTTACACCATCCGTTGTTGCCTTTACAAGAGATGGCGAGGTTCTTGTTGGACAGGTGGCAAAGAGACAGGCTGTTACAAATCCTGAAAATACCATATTTTCTATCAAGAGATTTATGGGAAGAAATTATGATGAAGTAAACGAAGAGATGAAGATGGTGCCTTACAAGGCTATAAGGGATGAATACGGCAGGGCTGTGGTTGATGTTCCTAATATGAAGAGGAAATATACCCCGCCGGAAATTTCTGCGTTTATATTGCAGAAGCTCAAAAGGGCTGCTGAGGTATATCTTGGCGAGCCTGTTACAGAGGCTGTTATCACCGTGCCTGCATATTTTAATGACAGCCAGAGGCAGGCAACAAAAGACGCCGGGAAGATCGCGGGTCTTGATGTTAAGAGAATTATAAACGAGCCCACAGCGTCTTCGCTTGCCTATGGCCTGGATAAAAAGAAGGATGAGACTATTGCTGTGTATGACTTTGGCGGCGGCACATTTGATATATCTGTGCTTGATGTCGGCGAGGGTGTTTTTGAGGTCAGGGCAACCAATGGCGATACCCATCTTGGAGGCGACAACTTTGACCAGAAGATAATTGATTGGCTTATTGCAGAATTTAAAAAGGATCAGGGCATAGACCTTTCAAAAGACAGGATGGCACTTCAACGTTTGAAAGAGGCTTCTGAAAAGGCAAAGATAGAACTTTCTTCAGTAATGGAGACGGAGATAAACCTTCCCTTTATTACAGCAGACGCAACAGGGCCTAAACATCTTGTTATGAGGCTTTCAAGGGCAAAGATTGAACAACTTACCGAGGATTTGGTAGAAAGAAGCCATAGGCCATGCGAGCAGGCATTGAAGGATGCTGGTCTTAAAACTGTTGATATAGATGAGGTGGTGCTTGTCGGCGGTATGATAAGGATGCCAAAGATACACGATTTTGTTAAAACCTTTTTTGGCAAAGAGCCTCATAAAGGAGTAAACCCTGATGAGGTTGTTGCAGTTGGCGCAGCTATTCAGGCAGGCGTTCTTGCAGGCGAGGTTAAAGAGGTTGTGCTTTTAGATGTTACGCCGCTGTCCCTCGGCGTTGAAACCCTCGGCGGCGTGATGACAAAACTTATAAATCGTAATACTACCATCCCTACAAAAAAGAAAGAGACATTTACAACTGCGGCAGATAACCAAACTCAGGTTGAGATACATGTGCTTCAGGGCGAGAGAGAGATGGCAAGGGATAACAGGACATTAGGCAAATTTCACCTTATAGGCATCCCTCCTGCGCCGAGGGGTATTCCACAGGTTGAAGTTACCTTTGATATAGATGCAAACGGCATTCTCAATGTCTCTGCAAAGGATATGGCAACAAACAAGGAGCAGAAGATTACTATTACAGCCAGCAGCGGGCTTGCAAAAGACGAGGTAGAGAAGATGGTGAAGGATGCTGAAGCCCATGCAGAAGATGATAGGAAGCGGAAAGAGGTAATTGAACTAAGAAACCAGCTTGACTCTATCATATATGCAACAGAAAAGACTCTCAATGAACATAAGGCCAAAATCCCTGCATCAGATGTAAAGGCCATTGAGGATGCGCTATCAGAGGGTAAGAAGGCCCTTGAGGAAGAAAATGTTGGTGATATGAAAAGGGCGCTTGATAATATCAATAAAGCCTCACACAAGATGGCAGAGGTTATGTATCAGACAGCAGCCCAGGCAGGTGCACAGCCTGGTCCCGCAGGGGCTGGCGCCAAAAAAGAAGGCGAGGTAGTTGAAGCAGAATTTGTGGATGAGGAAACCAGAAGAGAGGATAGACCGAAGGAATAGGCAAGAGGAGAAACGGAGACAAATCATTCCCCGATTCTCCGTTTCCCCGTTTCATCTTCTAAAAAAACATGGCTAAAAAAGATTATTATGAAATTTTGGGGGTTGGACGGAACGCAAGCGAAGATGAGATAAAAAAGGCATATAGAAATCTTGCCAGAAAATACCATCCTGACCTGCACCCCGGCAATAAAGCGATGGAGGCAAAGTTTAAGGAGATAAATGAGGCATATGAGATTCTAAAAGACCATAAAAAGAGGGAGCAGTATGACAGATTCGGAAGCAGCGTGTTTGAGCCGCCAGGCTTTGAAGGAGCGAGAACATACACATATCCAGGCGGTACAATCAACATTGAGGATTTGGGTTTCGACATAGGGGGAATAGAAGATATATTTGGCGATATATTCGGCAGCAAGGCAAGGGCTAAAAGAGGACCGTTAAAGGGTGAGGATATTGAATATGCATTAGAAATAAGTTTTGACCAGGCAATAAACGATACGGAAGTAAGACTGACAATGAATGGCGAAAAAATAACGGTTAAGATACCAGCCGGCGTTAAAGATGGTTCAAGGGTTAGAGTGGCTGAAAAAGGCAAACCTGGAATGTTTGGCGGGCCGCAGGGAGACTTGTATATTGTAACACACGTAAAACCTCACCCTTATTTTAGAAGAGAAAATGATGATATATACCTTGATGTTCCGATAACCATAACAGAGGCGGCATTAGGTGCTAAAGTGCATATCCCAACCATTGACGGAAAGGCATTGCTGGCAATCCCGCCTGGTACACAAAGCGGACAAAAACTGAGATTGAAGGGCAAGGGCGTTTTACATATAAAAGATAAAGGCAGAGGCGATCAATATGTAATAATAAAAATAGCCGTTCCAAAAGATCTGGATCAAAAATCAAAAAATCTTTTGGAGGAATTTCAGAGACTAAATCCATACGACCCACGAAAAAACGTGAGTTGGTAAGTCCTGTTAGAAGCTTCCTCTGTTGAGAGGCAGGTTTCTCTAACAGCAAATAGTTTTCTTGGTGTTATGAGCTTCTAAGTGGATAAACCCGGAAAAGCAACTGCATTTTCTGGCAAAGGAAAGAATATGTTAGAACTTGAAGGTTTTAAAGAAAAATTAACGCCAAAAGGCCTTACGGTTTTGGAGACCGCCGTTGAAGAAAGCAAGAGGCGGCAGCATTATTACCTGGGTGTGGAGCATATATTTATTTCCTTTGCAATTGTAGAAGAGGTCTTTTTTAGGGATGTAATGTCGGACCTCAATCTTGACGCTAATCAGGTTATTACATTTTTGAATGATCACCTCAGTATATCTCGTCAGTATATCGGCGTTGGCCTTAAAATCCCGCCCACGACTAAAGCAATCTTTAAACTTGCATGGGAAGAGGCGCAAAGATGGGGAAGGGAGGAAATAGATTCTACTGACCTTCTTATAGCTATCTTTCAGGAGAGCCACAGCCTCCCAGCAAAGATATTTAGAAACTTTGGCCTCGATCCTGATTATGTCATGAGGAGGATAACGGCAAAGGTCAGAAACAAAGAGGAGTTGGAAGAAGAAATAAAAAAGAAGTATGATCTGCCGCCAAACCTCAAACATTTTGCCGTTAACCTGAACAAACTTGCCCATTATGACAAGCTCCCTCCTATCATCGGGAGAGATAACGAGATAAATCAGGTAATGGAGATATTGTGCCATGTGGAGCGGAGCAATTCAGTTATGATAATCGGCGAGCCTGGCGTGGGAAAAACAGCAGTCGTGGAAGGGCTTGCAAGAAAAATAGAGTTTGAATCCCATAGAGTCCCCAAGAGGCTGCGGGATAAGCAGATTGTCAATCTTCAAATGAACTCTGTTGTTGCAGGTACAATATTCAGAGGAATGTTTGAGGATAGGATTGAAAAAATAATTAAGGAACTCAGGGATAAAAAGAACATAATACTTTTCGTAGATGAGGCCCATACATTGATTGGCGCCGGTTCTGCTATGGGTGTGCCGTCAGACGCAGCAAACATCTTTAAGTCAACCCTCGCAAGGGGAGAGATTCAGATAATCGGCGCAACTACTCAGGCAGAATATAAGGAATATATAGCAGAAGATGAAGCCCTTGCCAGAAGATTCAGAACAGTCAATGTAGAGGAGCCTTCTTTTGACGATACAAGAAAAATCCTCTACGGTATAAAGCCGAGGCTTCAAAAAAATTATTCTGTAAGCATAACCGACAATGCCATAGAGACCGCCTTGGATATGTCTCAGAGATATATGCGCGGCTTAAGGTTGCCTGATAAGGCGATAGGGTGGCTGGATACGGCCTGCGTAAAGGTTGAGATTAATAGACCGCAAGAACCTGTTACCGGCAGTGAGGTAATAGATGTCATATCCCAGGAGACAAAGATTCCAAAAGATATGATATTCAGAGACACCGCAGTGAGATTCAAGGATATGGAGACTTCTTTGTCCAAACGGCTTGTTGGACAGCAAGAGGCCATAGAGGCGCTGGCAAAAAGGCTGAGGCTCAACAAAGGACCGTTAAAGGAAAACTATGCCAAGCCTGACGGAGTGTTGTTATTCCTCGGGCCCACCGGGGTTGGGAAAACAGAACTGGCCAAGGCTTTGGCAGAATTTTTATTTGGCGATGAAAAAAAGATGATAAGGCTCGACATGAGCGAATACAAGGATTCATCCCTCGCGGTTGACAAGCTCATCGGCATGCCGCGGGGCATTGTTGGCAGTGAGCGGGGGGGCATCCTGACCAATCAGGTAAGGGAAAATCCCTATTCTGTTGTTCTGCTGGATGAAGTGGAAAAGGCAAATCCCTATGTTTTGAATCTGTTCCTGCAAGTCTTTGATGAAGGTTGGCTTACGGACGGAAGGGGCAAGAGGATATATTTCAGCGATACAGTAATTATCATGACGAGCAATCTCGGAAGCGATGAATTCAAGAAATTCACAAAACCGCTCGGTTTCTTACCCGAGGGACAGGCACTGGGGGATTTGAAAAAGACCATTATGAAAGAGGTTGAGAACACCTTTTCTCCGGAATTCCTGAACAGGATAGATGACATCATTATCTTTTCGCCGCTTACAAGGGAAGAGGTAAAGAAGATTGCCATGATACATCTGAATAATATAAGAAGGCATATGGAGGAAAACGGCAAAATTCTTGAAATTTCCGACGCGGCATTAGATGCGCTCGTTGACACAGGCTACAGCCCGAAATATGGCGCGCGGTTTTTAAAGAGACAGATAGACGAAAAGGTTAAGATTCCGATAACCTTGCAGTGGAAAAAAGGCTCTGCTTTCAAAGCGCATACGGTTGGTAATGCTATTGTGGTGGAGTGTATGGACAATGACTTAGTTACAATTTAATAGTTAGGGAGAAGACGTGCATGGAAAAATGGAGGCAATATGTTCAAAAATATCCTTATACCGCAGGATGGTTCAGAGCACAGCAAGGCTGCACTTGCTTATGGAATCTGGCTTGCCAGAAAATTTGACGCCAAGGTTATCGGCCTCTATGTGGTTGATGTCGTTGCCATGGAAGGCCCTTTCCTTCACGACCTCTCTGGTTCTTTAGGTTTTGAGCCATTTTTAAATTTTTCTACAAAGATGCGGGAGATTTTGGAAAACAAAGGCCAGAATATTTTAAAAGAGTTCACAGAAACATGCCGGAGGGAAAAGGTGGCTTACGACAGCATACAGGATTTTGGCATTGTTGCAAATACCGTTTGCGAAAAGGCAAAACTTGCCGATCTCGTGATCATGGGACGCAGGGGCATCAACATCCAGTTTGAGTACGGCCTTCTTGGCTCAACAACAGAAGGTGTTATACGAAAGTCTTCAAAGCCCGTAATTATTGTCCCCAATGAATATAGAGAATTATCAAGACCGCTTCTTGCGTACGACGGAGGTTTTACATCAAGCAGAGCTATGCACTCTGCCGCCGAATTTGTAAAGACATTGGGACTTCCGCTGACTGTTCTAACGGCCTCAAGAGACGGTAATAGCGAGACGCTTTTAAAAGATGCGAGAGCATATCTCAAGCCCTATAATATCCAGACTCAATTTGTCTCTCTCAAGGGAGATGCCCATCAAGAAATAGTTAAATATTATAAGGAAAAAAATAATGATATTTTATTTATGGGTGTAACCAGCCACTCAAGGATTGTAGAGATGGTCCTTGGAAGCACCACAGAATATGTAATGAGAAGTGTAAATGGTCCGGTATTTTTAGAGAGATAGCTTGCCCACCCTATACATCCAAATATCAAAACTAAAATATCCAGAGTAAAAATGTGGGGTTATGATTCTTTGACCTTCTCCTCCCTCAACCTTACCCGCAGTAATGCCCCTCGCATCCTCACTTTAACAGCTTAATAACAACGCAGGATTTCGGAATATTATAACCAAACTTATTGACTTGCCCTTTTAGTGTGTGCTAACTTCAAAAACAATTATATTTTTTACAAGGCTCAAGAAATGGCAGATGCTATCAGGGCAAACAATATTGAGGGATTAAAAAACCTCATTCAAAAGAAGGATGATGCAGCTATAATCGGCCTTATCACCCCCCTACATCCCTCCGATATTGCCACGCTCTTTGCAAACCTTGAGGAAGAAGAAAAAATATATATCTTTAGCCTTCTTGACCCTACGGCGGCATCAAATGTGCTCTTGGAGGTAGACGAGCCGACAAGAGAAAAACTTATCGCATCCATATCCA
The DNA here is from genome assembly GCA_016195725.1 of Deltaproteobacteria bacterium. GTDB lineage: Bacteria > Desulfobacterota > GWC2-55-46 > UBA9637 > UBA9637 > UBA10170. The sequence goes on from JACPZB010000099.1 coordinate 20,756, forward strand.
GGGCAGAGCTCACCGAGATAGTGGATGAGATGGCAACAGACGATGCTGCTGATGTGATTGCAGAACTCCCACAGGAAGAAGCAAAAACTATTCTTGAAGGCATAGGCTGGGAAGAATCAGCAGAGGTTCAGAAGCTTCTTAAATATCCTGCAGACAGCGCCGGCGGCATAATGCAGACTGAGCTGGCGATGATTAATGAAGACTCCACCATTCAGGAGACTATAGAGCAGGTAAGGACAAAGAGCGAAGAGATACCAAATATCCATAATGTGTTTATTGTTGATGAGGATGTAAAACTGGTAGGGATTGTTCCATTGGAAAAGCTAATCCTTGCACGGCCGCATTTGCCTATCAAAGATATCATGAACCCCAACCCTATTAAAGTATTGGTTGATACTGACCAGGAAGAGGTGGCCAGGACATTTCAAAAGTACAATATTGTAACTGTGCCCGTTGTGGACACAACGGGAAGGCTTTTGGGCAGGATTACCATAGATGATGTTATGGATGTTATAGAAGAGGAAATCTTTGAAGACTTTTATAAGATGGCCAGCCTGAATACCGATGAGCGGGTCCTGGATCCGGCTGCCAGGTCTTTAAAGATGAGATTCCCATGGCTTCTTATAAATCTTGCAACAGCATTTCTTGCAGCAAGCGTTGTAAAGGTATTTGAAAATACAATTCAGGCAGTTGTCACCTTGGCGGTATTCATGCCGGTTGTTGCCGGCATGGGTGGAAATGCGGCAACACAGACGATAACCGTAGTTGTAAGAGGGTTGGCACTCGGAGAGTTGGAATTAAAATACGCAAAAAAAGTGCTTATTAAAGAGGTTATGGTTGGCTTTGCCAATGGCGCATTGAATGGCATTGTAGCTGCAATAGCTGCCTATCTTCTGGGCGTCAATTATATGATAGGGGTGCTGCTGTTTCTGGCTATGATAGCCAATCTTGTGATAGCAGGTTTTAGCGGGACAATTATTCCGCTGATACTTAAATGGTATAAATCAGACCCGGCCCTTTCTGCAACGGTTTTTGTTACCACCTGCACTGATGTAGGGGGGTTTTTCTCATTCCTGGGTCTTGCAGCGCTGTTCCTTAAATATGGGTTGCTATCATGACAGGCCATTTTACAACAGAGGCTATTGTATTAAATTCAATAGACTATGGAGAGTCTGACAGAATAGTAACATTCTATACGCTTGGATTCGGAAAGGTAAAGGGCATAGCAAAGGGTGCCAAGAACAGCAGAAAAAGATTTGTAAATAATCTTGAGCCGTTCTCATATATAAAACTGCTCATCTTCCAAAAAGAAAACCGAGAGCTTTTCATAATAGAGCAGGCTGATATTATGGGAAGGTTTGACAAACTTATGTTTGATATAGAACGGCTTGCCTTTGGAAGCTACTGCCTTGAACTGCTGAATGAGATGACGCCGGAAGGACAAAGGAACCTGAAGGTGTTTGAGCTGCTTGTTAAATTTCTTATAATGCTCAATGAGGGAGCTAATATCAAAACGGTTGTAACGGTTTTTGAAATGAAGCTGCTATCCCTGCTTGGCTACTATCCTCATCTTGATGCCTGTGTTTCATGCAAGAATGTTCCCATAAGCAGAAACAGGATATTTTTTTCATCTGCGAAAAGCGGCATTGTATGCTACTCGTGTAAAGGGAGTGAAATATCGCTGATGCCTGTTTCTCCCGGGGCAATAGAGTTTCTTACTTTGGCGGCAAAGACCGATATTGAAAAGGCAGACAGAATATCCATGCCAGACTGGGCGTCAGAGGAATGCGAAAATATTATGGGTGATTTTTTAAGATATCAATTGGGTAAGGAGCTGAAGAGTAAAAAATTTCTGAATAAACTGCAGGCAATGACCGAGAGACAAGAGGCAATAGGTAAAACCCATAGCCCATAGCCTATTGCCTATAGCCTGTTGGGGGCAACTATGTATTTTCAAGACATCATAATAAACCTACAGATATATTGGGCGAAGCAGGGTTGCATCATTTGCCAGCCGTATGATATGGAAAAAGGCGCCGGCACGTTCAATCCTGCAACCTTTTTAAGGGTCCTCGGGCCGGAGCCGTGGAAGGCTGCATATGTAGAACCTTCAAGGCGGCCTACAGACGGCCGCTACGGTGAGAATCCCAACAGACTCCAGCACTATTATCAATTTCAGGTTATCCTGAAGCCGTCGCCTGATGATATTCAGGATATATATTTAAGCAGCATGGAGAAGCTCGGCATAGATCCATTAAAGCATGACATACGATTTGTTGAAGACGACTGGGAATCGCCGACTTTGGGCGCCTGGGGGCTTGGGTGGGAGGTATGGCTTGATGGAATGGAAATAACACAGTTTACCTATTTTCAGCAGGCAGGCGGCAGAGAGCTTAAGCCTGTCTCAGGAGAGCTTACCTATGGTCTTGAAAGGATTGCCATGTATCTTCAGGGTGTGGACAGTGTCTTTGATATAGAATGGACACAAGGGATTAAGTACGGCTATGTCCACCACAGGGGCGAGGTTGAATATTCAGTTTATAATTTTGAGCTTGCCGATACAGATATGCTTTTAAAGCTCTTTGACATGTATGAAAAAGAAGCTATAAGGCTCCTTGAAAAAGGTCTTGTCCTCCCGGCTTACGACTACTGTCTGAAGAGTTCTCATACCTTCAATCTCCTTGATGCAAGGGGGGCTATCAGTGTGGCAGAGAGGACAAGATTTATAGGAAGGGTAAGAGACATTGCCAAAAAATGTGCGGAAGGATATTTAAAGAATGTCAAAGTTCAAAATCCAAATGCCAAAGAAATCCAAAGTAGATAAAGTTTGAGCTTACGCACCACATATCAAAAAACATTTTGGCATTTAGTCATTTGACATTCATTTGAAATTTGAGCTTTGACATTTGATATTTAAATTAAACCTATATGCGTATTCAAGAGGCCTATGACATAATAAAAGAAGACCTCAAGAATGTAGACCTTGAATTCAAGAAAAACCTTGATTCGGGCGTCTACCTCATAAAAAAGGTCGGCGAATATATTTTAAACAATGGCGGCAAGCGGCTTAGGCCATCGCTTTTAGTTTTGTCCGCCAAACTCTGCGGCTATCAGGGAAATCGCCATATACCGCTTGCTGCAGTTGTAGAATTTGTACATACTGCTACGTTGCTCCATGATGATGTTGTTGACAATGCCAGTATGAGAAGAGGAAAGGCCTCTGCCAATACCCTGTGGGGCAAGGGCGCCAGTATTCTTATAGGTGATTTTCTTTTCTCCAAATCATTTTATTTAACAGTAGCTGATGGAGATTTAGACATCCTTAAGATTTTATCAAGGACTACAACGCTCATGGCAGAGGGTGAGGTTCTCCAACTCCTCAAAGGCAGCAATATAGAAACAACGGAGAAGGACTATTTAACTGTTGTAATCAACAAGACCGCATCGCTTATATCTGCCGCATGCCAGATAGGCGCAATATTGGGCAAGGCATCAATGGAAAAACAAAAGACCCTTGCCAGATACGGCATGGATATGGGCATAGCGTTTCAGCTTGTAGATGACTGTCTTGACTATACCTCAAACAATGAAGAGTTGGGTAAGGCCATCGGAAATGATTTAAAGGAGGGAAAGATAACCCTTCCTCTCATTTGCACCATTAAGAATGCAACTTCAGTAGAAAAGAAAGAGATTTTAGCGGTAATAGAAAGCGGCGACCTTAAAGACGCTCAGCTTGCATCTGTTATCAACCTAATCAATAAGTATAAAGGAATAGATTATGCCTTAAACATAGCAAGGCGGCACGTAGAGAGTGCAAAAACCTCTCTCAATATTTTTGAGCCAAACATTGAAAGGGCTGCCCTTATAGCTTTGGCGGATTATGTGGTGGAAAGGACGTATTAAAAAACAGTAGGGAGTATGCAGTAGGCAGATTTACTGCTGCTTACTGCTTACTCCTTACTGCTTACTGTCTTATGTATCTTTCTGACAAAGCCCAAAAAGTTCTGGACATTCTGGGAAAAGAATATCCTGACGCAAAAATTGCGTTAAATTTTAAAACCCCTCTTGAACTCCTCATCGCAACAATCCTGTCTGCCCAGTGCACAGACGAGAGGGTGAACAAGACAACACCAGCCTTGTTTAAAAGATACAAAAAGGCCCAGGACTATGCTGATACAGATATAAAGGAACTGGAAGGATATATCAGTTCTATAAACTTCCTCAGGAAGAAGGCAAAAAATATAAAATCCTGCTGCAAAAAGATAGCAGATGAATTTGGAGGAAAGATTCCTGACACGCTGGAACAGCTGATTGCGCTTCCTGGTATTGGCAGAAAAACAGCCAATATTGTTCTGGCAAATGCCTTTGGAAAAGATGCCATTGCAGTTGATACACATGTAAAGCGTGTTGCTAACCGCATCGGCCTTGCATCTTCTCAAGACCCTGACAGGATAGAAGAAGGGCTCTGCAGGATTATTCTAAAAAAGAGGTGGACAAAGGCGACAAATCTTTTCATTCTGCACGGCCGCACTATCTGCACGGCAAAAAACCCTCAGCACGAAATCTGCAAGGCGCGCAATTACTGCGATTACTATGCATCAATCAAACCGCAGACTACAAGTAAAAACTCTTGACTCTTAGACTTGTAGACTGTGAGATTGTAATTACCCAATCATTACCTCCATTGCCTCCAGTTCCTTTATCCTATCCCTTAACTCTGCTGCCTTTTCAAAATTTTGCTTTTTTGCAGCCTCCTGCATCTCCTTGTGCAAGGCCTTTATGATAGCAGGCAGCTCATGCGGAGGGATATACTCCGCCTGTTTCTCCGCCACAACCGGCACAGTATAATAATCCTCTTCATAGATTGAGCTTAATACATCCTTGATGGAGCTTTTTATGGTCTCCGGCGTAATGCCGTTCTTTTTATTATACCCGGCCTGCATCTTGCGCCTTCGGTTTGTCTCATCAATTGCCTTTTTCATAGAGCCGGTTATGGTATCCGCATACATAATCACATGGCCGTTTACATTCCTTGCAGCCCTGCCGCAGGTCTGGATAAGCGACCTTTCCGAGCGCAAGAAACCTTCTTTGTCTGCATCAAGAATAGCCACCAACGATACCTCCGGCAAATCAAGCCCCTCTCTCAGGAGATTTATACCAATGAGCACATCAAATTCGCCAAGCCTTAGCGCCCTTAATATCTCGACCCTTTCAAGGGTCTCAATATCCGAGTGCAGATATTTTACCTGCAACCCCAAATCAGCGTAATAGCGCGTCAAATCCTCCGCCATCCTCTTTGTAAGTGTTGTTACCAATACCCGCTCTTTTTTCTCAACCCGTTTTCTTATCTCGCCGAGCAGGTCGTCCACCTGTGTTTTTGCAGGCCTGACATCAATCTCTGGGTCCATAAGACCTGTTGGCCGCACAATTTGCTCCACCACATGCCCCTTTGCCTTTTCCATTTCATAATTGGCAGGCGTTGCAGAAACATAAATTGCCTGCATTACCCTCTTCTCAAATTCATCAAACTTTAACGGCCTGTTGTCTAAAGCAGACGGCAGCCTGAATCCATACCCCACCAATGTTTCTTTGCGCGACCTGTCTCCGTAATACATGCCGCCGATTTGAGGAATGGATATATGGCTCTCGTCGACAATCAGGAGAAAATCATCGGGAAAATAATCAATCAAAGTATACGGCGCCTCTCCCGGCAGCCTGCCGGAGAGATGACGCGAATAATTCTCTATGCCGGAGCAGTAGCCCATCTCTTCTATCATCTCCAAATCAAAGAGCGTCCTCTGCTCAAGCCTCTGCGCCTCAAGCAGTTTGTTTTCAGCCTTTAACAGCTTGAGCCTTTCCAGCAATTCCGTTCGTATGCTGTCCCTAGCCCGCTTTAAATTATTCTTTGAGGTAACATAGTGGCTTGCGGCATGGATGAGCGCTTTATTCAGTTTCTGAACAACCTTGCCTCTAAGCGGGTCTATCTCTGATATGGCCTCTATGGTATCGCCGAAGAATTCGAGCCTTATTGCCCTTTCCGCCTCATACGCGGGGAATATCTCAACAACATCGCCCCTTACCCTGAATGTGCCTCTGTAAAAATCATAATCGTTTCTCTTATACTGAATCTCCACAAGCCTTTTCAAAACCTCATCGCGCTGCGTTTCCATGCCTTTTTCCGCATATACATGCATGCTGCCGTAATCCCCGGGCGAGCCTATTCCGTAGATGCATGACACAGATGCGACAATAATCACATCATTCCTCGTAAGGAGCGCATGGGTTGCAGAATGCCGGAGCTTGTCTATTTCATCATTTATTGACGCATCCTTTTCTATGTAGGTGTCGGTTGTGGGAACATACGCCTCAGGCTGATAGTAGTCGTAGTAAGACACAAAATATTCAACCGCATTTTCGGGAAACAGTTCTCTGAACTCGGCAAAAAGCTGCGCCGCAAGGGTCTTATTCGGGGCCAATACCAGTGTGGGTTTGTTCACATTTGCGACAACATTGGCGATGGTGAATGTCTTGCCAGAGCCTGTAACGCCAAGGAGCGCCTGATGTTTAGCCCCCTTGATTATTCCGCTTGTTAATTCTTTAATCGCCTTTGGCTGGTCGCCTTTTGGAGTGAATTGGGTTGTGAGTTTGAAGGTGTCCATGGTCTATAGATATACAAAAGATAATATAAGGCAGGCAAAAACAATATCAAACAACAAAAAAGTTATACCTCTATGAGCTTAATCTCTATAACTTTCTGAATCAAACCAAAGTGTTTGTCCAGGGTTATAATCCCAACTTCATTTTCTCTGGAGGCAGCGGCAATGTAGCAGTCAGATAAACCAGCCCTGATCCCCTTTTTACTGAGATGGAAAGAGAGTTCTCCTGCCTTTTCCCATAATTCCTTCGATTCATTAAGATACTCAAAAACATAAAGAAAATCTTTGATAACACTTAATTCTTTCTCGGTTTTGACGCCTTGCAAGAGCTCAGCCAGAACCAATCCTATGCAGCATATCCTGTCTTCATCAATCCAGTTGCCGACAATCTTGTAGTATGGCTCTTTTTTCCTGAAAAATTCTATCCATACGGATGTATCAACAAGTATCTTATCCGAGCCTTTCATCCTTATGCCTCAATTCCTCTGCTTTTTTGGTGAACTCCATCTTTCCTGCCATGGCTTTAATATTCTTCTTTTTCTTCATCCGTATTTCATCAGAAATTGCCTTTATAACAGCTTCAGTCTTGCTCTTTGCAGGAATCACCTTTAGCAATTCGTCCAAAAGCGTATTGGGCAATGTTATGCTAATTCTTGACATAAATATCCTCCATAACTTATGTGCATAAAAATAAAACATCTACCTGTAAATGTCAATCTCAATTTTGTGATGGGTAATAGCATGGCATGAGAGAATTCCTGAAACGGGGCAAATATAGAAGAGCTAAAATATTTTCTTGTATTTATATAAATAAACGAATATTTTACTTGACATTTATAGATAATACTGATATTTTTAGAGTATATTTATATTATTTGGGGGATTTTATGGAACAAAAAAAGCAAGAAACAAGGCATGAACGGTTTAAGCGGATTGCATCAAAAAGGACGAATGATATTTTTGAAAAGATAAGGATACTTGGAAACTGCTCTAATAAGAGTTCTTATGAATATACAGAGGAAGAGGTAAATAAGATTTTTTCGGAAATAGAAAAACAACTCAAACTAACCAAAGCCAAATTTTTGGCGGGAAAAAGGGAGAGGTTTAAATTATGAAAAAAGAATCTTCGGAAAATGAATTATCAAATATTGATATTGCTTTATTTGCTTTATATAAGCTCGGAGGTATTTCAAAGAAAATACATACTGAGCATATTGCATGGGAAGCATTCCAATTAGCAAAAGAACGTTTATTATGGAGACTGCCTGAATACAGAGAAAAAGGATTCCCTGATAAAACTATTATTCGCTATGCACTCGGAGATGCAAAGAAAAAAAAGTATGGTAAGTTGGTGACAGGAAGCTCTGGAGGAGATATTAATCGTCCTGAATTAGA
>JACPZB010000007.1 GCA_016195725.1 Deltaproteobacteria bacterium
CTGATCCGCGATTACTAGCGATTCCGACTTCATGGAGTCGAGTTGCAGACTCCAATCCGAACTGAGACCGGTTTTTTGGGATTGGCTTGCCTTCGCAGGCTTGCAGCCCTTTGTACCGGCCATTGTAGCACGTGTGTAGCCCTAGGCATAAAGGCCATGATGACTTGACGTCATCCCCACCTTCCTCCAGCTTAACGCTGGCAGTTCCCATAGAGTGCCCGGCATTACCCGATGGCAACTAAGGGTAAGGGTTGCGCTCGTTGCGGGACTTAACCCAACACCTCACGGCACGAGCTGACGACAGCCATGCAGCACCTGTCTTGGGGCTCCTCTTGCGAGGCACTTCCCTGTTTCCAGGAAATTCCCCAGATGTCAAGCCTAGGTAAGGTTCTTCGCGTAGCGTCGAATTGAACCACATGCTCCACCGCTTGTGCGGGCCCCCGTCAATTCCTTTGAGTTTCAACCTTGCGGCCGTACTCCCCAGGCGGAACACTTAATGCGTTAGCTGCGGCACCGGAGGGTTTAACCCCCCCGACACCTAGTGTTCATCGTTTAGGGCGTGGACTACCAGGGTATCTAATCCTGTTTGCTCCCCACGCTTTCGCGCCTCAGTGTCAGTATCGGTCCAGGGGGTCGCCTTCGCCACAGATGTTCTTCCTGATATCTACGCATTTCACCGCTACACCAGGAATTCCACCCCCCTCTCCCGTACTCAAGCCAAACAGTATCATGGGCAGTTCCTCAGTTAAGCCGAGGGCTTTCACCAATGACTTATAAGGCCACCTACGCGCCCTTTACGCCCAATAATTCCGAGCAACGTTTGCATCCTACGTATTACCGCGGCTGCTGGCACGTAGTTAGCCGATGCTTCCTTTGAGGGTACCGTCAATCCCCGCGGATGTTAGCCGCAGGAATTTTCTTCCCCTCCGACAGAGGTTTACGATCCGAAAACCTTCTTCCCTCACGCGGCGTCGCTGCGTCAGGCTTTCGCCCATTGCGCAAGATTCCCCACTGCTGCCTCCCGTAGGAGTCTGGCCCGTGTTTCAGTGCCAGTGTGGCTGATCGTCCTCTCAGACCAGCTACCCGTCTTAGCCTTGGTGGGCAGTTACCCCGCCAACAAGCTGATGGGACATGGGCTCATCAATAAGCTGCAGGTCCTTGCGGATCCCCGTCTTTAACCCCGCAACAAAGTTGTGTGGTCTTATCCGGTATTAGCCCTCCTTTCGGAAGGTTATCCCGGTCTTGAGGGTAGATTACCCATGCATTACTCACCCGTTCGCCGCTCTACTCATGGAGTTGCCCCCACTTTCTCGCTCGACTTGCATGTGTTAGGCGCGCCGCTAACGTTCGCTCTGAGCCAGGATCAAACTCTCCACTTAAATTATGAAAGTTGATTTGTTACAAAAGAAAAAAATTTGACAGACTTGACTGTTGCTATTTAGTTTTCAAAGAACAAACTCTTTCATTTATATTATAAAATAGTTCGTATAGACAGTCAACCAAACTGCCCATCCAAACCAGAGAAGGTATTTTATATAGCAATTCGTATTATATGTCAAGAAAAAAATTTAGCATGAATTGCCTCACAAAAAATGTTACCCAAACATTTTTTAAAAGCAATCGTTGACTCATAATGAATGTTACCGAAATATTCTCCATGAAAGGAGGAGAATCCGGCTATGAGTCAACGAGAGCAAGCGACAAGTTAAATTTATTTGGTTGTTTGTTTTGATGATATGACGAAACATAATTTAAATTTTATACAGCGATTGTTTCAAAATCTCTTTGGCAGTTTTGAACCCAGAATATGTTGCTGCTATTACACCGCCGCCAAGACCATCCCAGTGTCCTGCAAGATAGAGGTTTACAATCCTGCTTTTTATTGGCCTCAACCAAGGCAATTGCTGCCAACCATAGGCAGCACCCTTAAAATTAGCAGTATATCTTTCAAGTGTCACAGGTGTTGCAGCCTCTATATGGATTATTTGTTTTTTAATGTTAGGTATAATCTTTTCTACCTTCCGAAGGATTCGCTCAGAAATCTTTTCCTTTGCTTCTTTCCATGATTTGCTATAGGCATAGTCAGTCAATTCATGAACTGCAATGGAATGACTGTTTTGAGGTGACATTGAACTGTCTATTATTGTTGGTATCGTCAATCCAACAGGGGTATTGTCTGTAAAAGACTTTGTGAAATCAAAGGCCTTTTCTATATCATAGGAAGGGAAATATCCTATACTTGAAGAAGTACCAAGAAAACTTAAATCGATCTTAGCACCGACATACAATATAAAAAATGAAGGAGAAATTTCGAACTCATTCAGTATATTCTGGGATTCAAAAATATATTTATCACCCAACATGGAAACTGTTTGCATATAATCGATATTAGATACGACATGTTGTGCAGTATAAGATGTTCCATCGCTTGTCACCACGCCAATAGCTTTATTATTCTCTGTAATAATCTTTGTCACCTCTTTTTTTAAAAATATACTTCCTCCCTTTTTCTTTATACCATGAACCAATACGTCCGAAAGTCTTTGACAACCACTTACAGGCCTGTATGCGCCTGATATAAAATAGCTCATCAACAGCACTGCCATGCTTATAGCAGATATTTTAGATGGTGGAAGGCCGAGGAAGAAACATCTATCAGACAAGACAGATTTAAGTTTTTCATTGTACAGATAGTTATCCATGAGATTTTTATATGTAAGACTACCATACTTTATCAAGACCGCTGGAAATGTAGATTTGTTGTCTCCATCTTGTAGAATCCCTGCTGCCCATATATTTATATCGTTGTATATCTCTTCCATTTTTCTAAAGAAGCCATCTATATTTTTTTCTGTGGGAAATAATTCTTTAAGGCTTTCCACATACACATCCACATCGCTCCATGTCTTTATCCTCATCCCAGGGAAGATGCTTTCTCTTATAGGGTCAATCTTAATGAATTCTATTTTATCCTCTACCTCCAATTTTTTAAGCAGATACTTTATTGCTCCTTTTTCATCCATTCCACTAAAGCAGTCAACTGCGCTATCAAAGATAAAACCCTTACGCTTGAAAGATGTAAGATAGCCTCCAGGATTTGGATTCTTCTCAAGCACCAATACGCGAAGCCCTCTGCTTGCCAAAATCCCTGCGCAAGAGAGCCCTCCCATGCCGCTTCCAATTACTATGACATCGTAATCTTTCATTTTTCACCAATTCTTAAAGTTAACTGCCACAGCCCGCTTTCATCCCCGCCCTGTGGGCGGGGTTATTAACTTCTAACTGGGTTTATGTTCAATATAATGTATAAGAACCGGCAAAAGAAACAGCGCGCTTATGAGACAGGCAACGACACCTATTGTTATTATTATTCCCAGACTCGCTATTCCCCTAAACTGCATTGTTGCAAGAGAGCCAAATCCAGCTATTGTTGTGAGGGCGCACATAATAACAGCCTTTCCTGCATGTTGAATAGCCATCTCTGGGGTACTCTGCTTTTTTTCAAGATAATCCTGGAAAATATAAACCCCGTAATCTACTCCTATACCAAACAATAAAGTGACAGCGCCTATATTTATGTAATTGAATTTCACACCTGTTAATCCCATAAACCCAAGGGTTATTGCCAAACCGATCAACAACGGTATAATTACAAGGAATGTCCTCTTTACTGTCCTGAATTGGAAGCAGATGATGCAAGATATCATGATAAATGCAATTGCTGATGCAGTTATACTCTCGCGGATAATTGAGGCCTTGAGGCTTGCAAACATTATGGAAGCTCCCGTTATCGCAAATCCTTTGCCGAGTTCTTCAATTTCCTTCTGGAGCAGCACTATTGAGGCATTATCCCATTTACCATCCTTTTGATAAAGATATGCTGCACCTTTAAGCTTTTCGCTGTTGTAAAAATATTTTACCTTTTTATCACTGCTATTTGCGAGTATCTCCAATCCAAGCGGCTGTTTAATCTCAAGCGCCTTTTGTATGCCTTTTATATATGCTGCATATTGTTTGTCAATGATAAAGCCATTTTCTCTTAATGTCTTTTTAAATATTTTTTCCAATTCGTTTAAATTAACTGAATCCCTCACCCCTTTTAATGCATGAATAGTCTCCTTTTGTTTGTCTATTGGCGGAAGAAATAGCCGCAACGAGCTATGGCCTGCTATAATCCCCATATTGTGCCACCTGTCAATAGCAGCCTCAAGTTTACTATACTGCTCCATGAGTCTTTCTCCATTTTCAGCCGTAACAGTAACAATTAACGGATTTTTTTGTTTCCCAAAATGCTCAGCAATCTCCTTTTCTAAAAGCAGAACCTGACTTGTTTGCGGGCCAATGGATTCAGGGTTGTTATCAAATCTTATGCCGTATAATCCTATACATGAAGCAAGGAGTATCAACATGCTTGCAAAAATAATTGGCCTCGGATAATTCTTGATAATTTTGCTTATTCCCTCTATGCCTAATCTTTGCTCTTGAGTATGGAACAACAATCCCTTCTTACCCCTTTCTATAAATACTATCAATGATGTCATAACCAAGAGGGTGGAAATGAGGCACGCAAGCACGCCAATACCTGCAACAATTCCCATCTGGTAAAGTCCTTTAAAACTTGTTGCAACGATGCTAAAGAATGCGGCAGCTGTTGTTACAGCACCGGTAACAACACCTGGTGCAGTCTTTGTAAGGGTTGTGTCAAGCGAATGCCTCAAGTCTCCGTTTTGTATAAACTCGGTCTCATATCTGTTAAATATATGGATTATATAATCTATGCCCAATCCCATGAGCATAGCCGTAACAACACTGCTTGTCATATTCAGACTTCCAAATATGAGATAGGCCAAACCCAGTGACCATGATAGTGCCGTTAAAAGCGTCGTCCCAGTAATTACCAGGACAAGGAATCTTTTCTTATATACAAACTGAAATAAAAAAAACACTAAGAACGTAGATGTAACTGCATTTATAACTACATCATTTTGTATAGTAGTATGCGCCTCTATGGCAAAGGCATAAGGGCCTGCTATCCCTATCTGCAAGTCATGGTTTTCGCCATATTCTTTTTTTACCGCCTCAAATATGTGGTCAAGCTCCTTTTTTAATCCTTTTACAAATTTTATATCCCTGTTTGATCCAAGGGGCTTAGCAAAAGCGAGGAGTATAGAGTTATCGCTACTTATGTAATAACCTTGCTTTATGCTTATTCTATTTGCCCCTTGCTTATCCATAGAGGAAAGTACGATTGAACGGAGATTTAGGGGGTCTCGCAAGATGAGTTCTGAATAAAGAGGCGTGCTGAGCGGCGACAGGAGCTGCCTTTTGTTTTGCTTTATCTGTTTTTCTATGCCTTCCTTTGTGAGCCTTTTTCTTAGCGTATCCAACGAATTCTTATCTAAAAAAAGAGGGAGGTTTTTGAGCATCAGTTCCCTGTTGGCATGAAGGATATTATAATCCACATATTCTATAAAAGGAGACCCCTTAAGCCTCTTAGCAAGAGACTCTGCTATTTCAAGATAATCGTCAATCTTCTTATCTTTGGATTTGAGGACTATAACAAGATTATCGATGCTGCCAAAGTCATTGAGAAAACTTACAAAGACATCAATGGCAGGATTTTTTGATGGGAGGGCATCCAGGATATCGGTCTTTAAATCTATTCTGAATATGAGGAGTGTGCTTAGAAATGTAAGTAGGCTTGCGCTTATTAAAATAACCTTATAAAACCTAAAGACCAAGGAGCTTGTTTTTTTTAAGAGATTTTCCATGAAAGGATTTACCCCTATGTCAAAAAAGTTTGGCCTTCGGTAATGAACACTATTCCTTCGAAATCATTATGCATTTTGATAGGAATAAAAAAGGGGACAACCGTCCCCCTCTTCTTTGCTCTTATCGCTCTTATCCTTCTTTACTACCACACCGGAAAGACCCGTCTGTTTACCCAACATCAAAGATTTTGGTGCAGGGGTAAAGGCGGGGCTGAATGGTCTGAATTTCTCGCAGAGCGAGTAGCAGATAAACCCTCATACCTATTAAGCTGCCTCTCCCTTTGTAAAGTTCAAGAGTCCGCCAGCAAGGATAATATCAATCTGCCTCGGGCTGAAGCCATGCTTCACTTTTATATCTCTACCCTTTGTGGCATTTTTTACTATAAGTGAATCGCCGGCCTTCAGTTGTTTTGAAAGGTCATTTATCTCCAGTTTGTCGGCCTGATCAACTGCATCATAGTCAGCCGGGTTTGTGAATGTCAATGGCAGTATCCCAAAGTTCACAAGGTTATCCTTGTGTATTCTGGCAAAGCTCTTTGCAACAATACCCTTTATGCCGAGATACATTGGGCAGAGCGCCGCGTGTTCCCTTGAAGAGCCTTGTCCATAGTTTTCCCCTGCTATAACAAATCCACCGCCTTGAGCCTTTGCCTTTTCATGGAACTGGGCATCAATGGCTGAAAATACGGATTCCGAATACTTCGGAACATTGCTTCTGTATTTCAACCATGTGCCTGCAGGTGTGATATGATCTGTTGTAATATTATCGCCAAGCTTAATCAGGGCAGCGCCGCCTATTACAGATTGAATCTTCTGAGCTGCGGGCAACGGCTTTATGTTCGGTCCTCTTAATATCTCCACCTTTGACGGATCTTTTGCCGGCGGGATTACCATTGAGTCGTCCACCCTAAATTCCTTTGGCATCTTAATCTTCGGATATTTGCCCAATTTTCTCGGGTCTGTGATTACGCCGTAGATGGCCGATGCTGCCGCAACCTCAGGGCTGCATAGATAGACCTGGCCGTCCTTTGTGCCGCTTCTCCCTTCAAAGTTTCTGTTGAAGGTCCTGAGGGAAATGCCCTTTGACGGCGGCGATTGGCCGTTGCCTATGCAAGGCCCGCAGGTCGCCTCAAGGATTCTGGCGCCTGCCTCTATAAGACTTGCCAACCCCTTGTTAAGCGTTATCATCTCCAGAACCTGCTTTGAACCTGGAGAAATGGTCATGCTCACATTTGGATGAACCTTGAATTTGCCCTTTTTGAATATGTCAGCTACAACCATCAAATCCCTGAATGATGAGTTGGTACAGCTTCCTATGCAGACCTGGTCAACCTTCATCCCCTCTATTTCTGAAACCTTGCATACAGCGTCAGGGCTGTGCGGTTTTGCAATCATGGGTTCAAGCTTGTTTAGATTTATTTCAATTGTCTCGTCATAGTGAGCGCCTTCATCTGCCGTAAGTTCGTGCCAGTCTTTTTCCCTGTTCTGCGCCTTCAAAAATTCCTTTGTTATCTCATCGCTCGGGAAGATGGATGTGGTTGCGCCGAGCTCAGCGCCCATGTTGGTGATAGTAGCCCTTTCAGGCACGGAAAGGCTTGCTGCGCCTTCGCCGCCGTATTCAATGACCTTGCCAACACCGCCTTTTACGGTCATCTTTCGGAGGAGTTCAAGGATTACATCCTTTGCAGAGACCCACGGTTTGAGTTTGCCTTTGAGATTTACCAGCACAACCTTTGGGTATGTGAGATGAAAAGGCCCGCCTCCCATAGCAACTGCAACATCAAGTCCGCCAGCGCCTATTGCCATCATGCCGAGGCCGCCGCATGTGGGAGTATGGCTGTCCGAGCCGAGCATGGTCTGTCCGGGTACACCGAATCTTTCAAGGTGCACTTGATGGCAGATGCCGTTGCCGGGCCTTGAAAAATAGATGCCGTGCTTTGCGGCAACTGTCTGCAAAAACCGATGGTCGTCCGCATTTTCAAAACCGCCGTACTGAAGCGTGTTGTGGTCAACATAGCTCACAGAAAGCTTTGTCTTGACCCTCGGCACGCCCATTGCTTCAAACTGCAAGTATGCCATTGTGCCTGTCGCATCCTGTGTCAGGGTTTGGTCAATCTTTATTGCTATTTCATTGCCAGGAGTCATCGTGCCAGACATAAGATGAGACTCTAATATCTTCTGTGTAGTATTTTTACCCATAGCAGTGTACTCCTTCTTCAAAAAATTATAGGGTTTATAAAATACATGATAGACACTAAGATGTCAATCAAATTTTAACATAAAGAGATTGCTGCAAACAAATCCAAAAATTATAATGAAGAATAAAAAATATTCTTGATTTTAGTAATAAAATATAGTATAAAAAGTTCTCTAAATTAAACCTTGCCACGGGCAAAGTCCAGTGGCTGCCCTACTCTATGCAATTTCATGGAGAGGAATCCATAAGGAGGCATGATGATGAATAAGTACGAGGTGGTTTTTATTGGAAGGCCAGACGCAGGAGAGGAAATAATAAAAGGGGTTATCCAGAGGGTACGGGAAACGGTAGAAAACCTCAATGGCCAAGTCATTAAGGTGGAAGAATGGGGCAAAAGGAGGTTGGCCTATCCCATCAAGAAATACTCTGATGGATATTATGTTTTTGTAGAGACTTCTTCCAACTCTCAAGCTTCTAAAGAGGTTGAAAGGATTTTACGGCTGCATGAGGATGTTATTCGTTATCAGACAATCAAGAAGGTAGAAGAAAAGGTTGTTCATAAAATCAAGAAAGCGATAAGTCAGGCTAAGGAGACAAATCAATGAAAGAGAATAGAGATAAAAGAGAACCCCGTGGCGCGCAGCAACAGCAGTTAGGCGGCAAACGCGCTTTCCCCAAAAAAAAGGTATGCCGCTTTTGCGCGGATAAGAATCTCAAAGCTGATTACAAAGATTTTAGGACTATTAAACCATTTATAAGTGAGCGCGGGAAGATTACCCCGAGACGAATCACGGGAAACTGCGCAAAACATCAAAGGGACGTAACCGTAGCCATAAAGAGGGCACGGATTCTTGCCATTCTCCCTTATACAACGGCGGCAATATAGAAAAATAGCTTATACGTTATTACCCTAAGAAGTTGCAAATTTAAGAACTTTTGGGATTATAGCTTCTTAGACTGTATTTTCATTTTCAGGAGGAATTATATAATGGAAATCATTTTGAAAAAAGACGCCCCTTCGCTTGGTAAAATGGGAAGCGTTGTCAGAGTTGCTGATGGCTATGCCAGAAATTATTTAATACCGCAGGGAATCGGCATCGAAGCCACGCTGAAAAATCTTAAGCTCTTGGAAAAAGAAATAAAGATATGGCAAAAAAGGGCAGGGAGGCAGAAAGAAGATGCAATTAAATTAGGCAGTGAGATAGAAAAACTTTCTTTAAGCTTTGCCAGAAAAGCAGGTGAAGAAGACAAAATTTTTGGCTCTGTTACCTCAATGAATATTGAGGAGCAAATCAAAGAAAGCGGCATTCAGATAGACCGCAAGCAGATTCATTTAGAAGAACCTATTAAAACACTCGGCATCTTTACCGTTCCAATAAAACTTCACCCAGAAGTCACTGCAAATCTTAAGATTTTGGTTGTAAAAGAGTAAAATACAAGGATGTGCGATCTGTGATTTGCGATATACGGCCATATCGAATCGCACATCCCGCATCGCATATCGTCTTTGAGGTATTCCCATGTCAGTTCTGGTTCAAGATTTATCCCTCCATAAACTCCCACCACAAAATAGTGAGGCAGAACAGTCTGTACTCGGCGGCATTCTCATTGAAAATGACGCTATAGACAAAGTTGTTGGAATATTAGACCAAAGCGGCGAAGATTTTTACCGGGATGCCCACAGGAAAATATACAAGGCAATGCTTTTGCTTTCAGATAAGAATGAACCTATAGACTTCGTAACGCTCTTAGCCGCCTTAAAAAATATGGGTACTCTCGAATCTGTAGGCGGAAGCTCTTACCTCGCTGCATTAGTAGAATCAACACCGACAGCTGCAAATATAGTTTACTATGCAAAGATAGTAAGAGAAAAGGCCCTCTTGAGAAGGCTGATAAATTCATCTACAGAGATAGTCTCAAGGTGTTATGACGGCGGAGAAAAAATAGAAGACCTTCTTGATGATGCTGAAAAAACAATATTTGAAGTAGCTCAGGATAAAACAAAGCGGTCTTTTTACTCTATCAAGGATTTGGTTACTCAGACATTTAAAGCTATTGAAGAACTTTCCGGCAGAGATGGTCATGTTACCGGCGTGCCAACAGGGTTTGATAGATTCGATGAACTTACCTCAGGCCTTCAGCCGTCAGACCTCATTGTCATTGCCGGAAGGCCAAGCATGGGTAAAACAGCATTTGCATTAAATATTGCGCAGAACGCAGCAGAGACAGGTAGTCCTGTAGCTATTTTTTCACTGGAAATGAGCAAAGAACAGCTTGTCCAGAGGCTTCTTGCCTCAAAGGCGAAGGTCGACCTTTACAGACTGAGAAGTGGCAAGTTAAGGGATGAGGATTGGAGCAAACTGATAAGGGCAGTTGACAGCCTGCATGAAGCGCCTCTCTTTATAGATGACACCCCTGCCCAGTCTGTTCTTGAAATTAAGGCAAAGGCAAGGAGATTGGCAAAGCAGCATGGCATAAAACTCATTGTTGTGGACTATCTTCAGCTTATGAAGGGCAGGCATAATGCGGACAATAGAGAGCAAGAGATTTCAGATATATCAAGGTCGCTCAAGGCCATGGCAAAAGAATTGTATATACCTGTTATTGCGTTGTCGCAGCTTTCAAGGATGGCAGAGAGAAGAGAGGAAAATAAACCTCAATTGGCAGACCTGAGGGAATCAGGCGCCATAGAACAGGACGCAGATGTGGTGGCCTTTGTATATAGGAAGGAGCTTTATCTTGCCTGTAAATGCCCCGAAGGAGCCAGAGGAACTGATCGTGCATGCGAAAAGTGCAAGTTTGCAAAGGACGCAGCTATTATCTTAGCAAAACAACGTAATGGCCCAACCGATATCATTAACCTAACCTTTTTAAAAGAATACACTTCCTTTGAGAACCAGGCAAGCGGTCATTATGCTGACATTGCCAATAAATGGGTTGAATGATAATATAGACAAAGAGTCTACACGTCGTTAGTCTAAAAGTATTTAACTTTTAGGCTCTTAGACTAAGGGTTGGTAGTCTGTATCACTTCTTGTTAACACCTTCCATGTCTTTTTATTCAGTACACATGATAGTGTCGGAAAACTCGTAAATTACCATAATATTGTCATGCTGAACCTGTTTCAGCGTCTAATAAAACCAAAGTTAGAAGTTCAATTCTTCTTATCAAATAGTTATAACCCTGTCAAGCATTTTCCGTAAATTCTTACAAAGGAAAGGATTGTAGGGGAGGGGCTTATCCCCCTCTCCCGCTTCCAGATTGGGCGGCCACAAGGGGCGCCCCTCCTAAATAATCATGCAGTTTCTGAGTTTATCAGCATCCAATTGCATTTTTCAGGTTAATACAAATTATCTTATCCCTGAATTGTTGTAACCTTTGGAAATAATCGCAAAAAGAGGATGACCGAGAGGAGTGTGACTCCCAACCCTGCCAATATGAGTGAAATGCCTGTCCATGTTGCTAACACAAGCTCGCTGCCGTTTTTAAACACAGGGAGTATCATAAGATACCTGTTAGTCCATATCCCTATACAGATTATAAAGGCTATTATTGACAGGCCTGATATAGAAAGCTTTATCCGTCTAAAAATAAGCGTAAAAAACGGCAACACAAAAAGCGCCAATATCATGGTTGAAAAGGTAATGGCATACTTGCCACTCATTTGCTTAAATAAAGGCCTTGTAAGATTTGGCAGGTCACTATACCAGATGACTATATGCTGTGACCAGAACATATATGTCCATAACAGTGTGAACCCCAAAAGCAGTTTACCCATGGAATCCAGGCGCTCTTTACCTACACCTTTCCCTCCCCTGTGGGATAAGAACAAGAGAGATATTAGAAATAAAAATGCGGTGCCTGCAAATATATTACCAACCCAGAAGTAAGCAGGGAATATGGTGCTCTCCCAATGCGGAACAATCATCATTCCAAAATCCCATGCAACATTTGTATTGGCGATAATATAAAAGACCATTACGAAGCCAGCCATAAGATTTAAGCGCTTTTCAATGTCATACGATACATGCGCGCCATTCTCTTCTATGCGGCTTGTGCGAAAGTATATGTAGCTCATTATATAAAAGGCCGCCATTGTTATTATAGTTCGCCATAAAAACAGCCCTTTGCCCAACCACGGACTTACATGCCCGGCATCATGTCCATGCGAAAGGCTTGGAGACGCCCAGTAAAAAAGATTTTCTGCGCCTCCAATGTATATTATAAGAAAAGTGATAAACGCTACAGGTATAAAAGAGAGAGTCAGTATCTCACCAAGCCTTGAGAAATATCTTCCCCATTCTGACTTGGCTATCCTCATAATCGCTGAAAAGATTATTCCAGTCTGTGTCATGCCAAGGTAAAAGACAAAATTTACAGAAAGCATCGCCCAAAACGTTGTTGTCTCTGCTGTATTCATCAAAGTGTAGGCAGAGGTTATGACACCATTTAAGAATAAGATTATAGCTATGGCAAATAACATATAAAACCTATTGAGTAACTGTTTTTTTACCAAGAACATTTTTTATATAATTTACAATATGCCACCTGTCTTCAGGGATGATGGCATCTCCATAGATAGGCATAATAGCCAAGCCGCCGTATGTAATGGTATAGTAGATATCGCCGTCTGGTTTGCTCTGCACATACTCGCCGGTTAAATCAGTTGGAGGGACATATTTCTTCCCCACTGTTCCATCTCCATGACCTGTCTCTCCATGACAGACTGTGCAGTAGGTATTGAAGATAATCTTCCCTCTGGTAAGAGAACTTTCAGTAGAAGGGATGGAATTTTGGATACCCGCTGCTTCAGCTCTTGTCCTGATATGTATTGGCTTCCCCTTATTTGGCACTATGCCAATCGGCATATCAGGGGACTTATCTTCCTGAGCTTTGTGGGAAGGCTGAGAGAACATATCTCTTGTCCACGGCCATCCCCAGCTAAGCGCAGGGCCCGGTACAATAAGGAAAATAGAAAGCAAGGCAATGATACTATTTTTCATCAACCCTTTTAACCTCCTCAGCGCCCGCCTCCCTTATAATCTGTTCAACCTGTATAAGCCTATCCTTCTTTGCTCTAACAAGCAAGGCAAATTGATCAATACTAATTTTTATGTCATAGGTCCTTTCCCTGAAGCAAGGGAGTCGTCCAAATATGAGAAAGCCTATTAAGGTTATATACACACCCAAAAGGATCGTAGACTCGTATGTTATTATTACTGTTGGGGTAAGGGGCCATATGGGTTTTCCGTATCTCGGGAGGATATAGAGCGCTGCGCTACCAAGCGCCAAAAGGGTCCCGAAGATAAATCCTGCCACACTGCCAAAGAATGTAAAATATTTAACAGGATTTTTCTTTTCACCAAGGATATGTTCAATCTCGTGACCGATGGGGATTGGAGAAAGCACCTCTATATCAGTAAATCCCGCATCCTTCAGCCTCTGCGCAGCCCTCAAGAGTTTATCTACATAGGGAAAGAAACCGAGAACAGCCTTACTCATAATCAGCGACCCTTCCTCTCCATGGGGATACCTATGTCTTCTTTAATCTCGTAGATAGAAAAACTCGGCCAAAACTTTACAAACAGCACAAAGAGGGATGTGAAGAATATAAACGAGCCTGCTGTTATAGACCATTCGACCCAGCTTGGATGATAATCCCTCCACATAAAGGGCAAGAACTTCCTTGGAAGGGATGTCTCTATAATCAAAAATCTCTCAATCCACATCCCGAGGTTGATCCCGATAGAAATGAGAAGGGACGCAACTATAGACAGCCTTATCTTTCTAAATATGTACAGGAGCGGGAAAAATGCATTGCACGCAATCATCAGCCAGAATAGATACGCAGAGGGTGTCGTAAACATCCGATATTTTAATGCCTCATTTTCATAAGATGTATTGGCATACCAACCGGTAAAGACCTCTGTTACATTGACATATGTCCAGAGTAAAGACATGACTACAAGGAGCATCCCGAGCTTGTCAAAGTGGACCTTTGTTATATATTTTTCAAACTTAAGCGCCCTTCTCAAAATAACCATGAGGGTAATGATGCCAGCGGTTCCTGAATAGATTGCGCCAATAACAAAGTAAGGGGCAAAGATGGTTTTGTTGAGGCCGGGTATCTTTGATGAGGCAAAGTCCCATGAGACGATACTATGGACAGATACAGCGAGGGGTATGATAAAGACTGCACAGAATGTGTATGCCTTTTGGAGTAGGTGCCATTCCCTGTCTGTTCCACGCCATCCCAGGGCCAATGCCCCATAAAATCTCTTCCTCCACCCTGTAACCCTATCCCTCACAGCAGCCAGGTCAGGGATTGAACCGAAATAGAGGAAGAGGAAACTGGACGTAGAGTATGTGCCGATGGCGAACACATCAAACATGAGGGGTGACTGGAAATTCGTCCACATCTCCCTCTGATTTGGATAAGGGAATGGCCAGTAAAAATTCCATGGCCTCCCCATATGGATAAACACCATGGTTGCCGCCGTTACAACCGAAAAGAAGGTCATTGCCTCAGCGCTTCTGTAGATAGACCTCCTCCAGGGGGTCTGGGTAATAAAAAGGATTGCGGACAATAGGGTGCCGGAGTGGCTGATACCTATCCAGAAGACAAAGTTTGTTAGATATAATCCCCAGTATTCAGGGCTCTGAAGACCTGTAACACCCTGTCCCACATATATCTGATATGCCCATGGTAATCCAAAGGTCAACGCCAGCCCTACGATGCAAACGGCTAAAACCAAATAGAAACCACGACCAGTCTCGGTCATGCTCTTTATAACATCATCATTGACTTCCCTGTAAGAGATATTACTCGTGCCCTGCTGTTGATGAGCCATTTTTCATTACCCTCTTTAAGTAGAATATAGTGGGGGCTGCATTGAGGTCTTCCAGCAATCTGTAGGTCCTCGGATTGCTCGAGATGTCAGAAATCTTACTCCCTGATTCCCTGAGATAATGGAGATCCCCTGCTGTGGAGAGCCCTGCCAATTGAGCAATCCGGCTCTTTGGGTTATTCAGATCGCCGAATGTCAATGCCTTTGTAGGACAAGTCTGGACACAGGCAGGCTGTATCTCGCCGTCCCTTATGGGTCTATTTTCATCCTTTGCCCTGTCCTTTGCAGCCCTTATCCTCTGAATGCAGAAGGTGCATTTTTCCATCACACCCATCTCCCTGACACTCACATCTGGGTTTAACTGCTGGTCAAGAGGCGGTTCAAATGATGTAGATGAACCCCCGTTACCTTTTAAGAAATTCTTTTTATTATATGTAAACCAGTTAAAGCGGCGTACATCATAAGGGCAATAGGTGGCACATGTAAAGGTTCCAACACAGCGGTTATAGACCTGAACATTTAAACCGTCCTGATTGTGATATGTGGCATAAACAGGGCAGGCTACCTCACACGGCGCCCTATCGCACTGCGGGCAAAGGACTGGTATAAATTTAACCTTAACATTGGGGTATTCTCCCTCTATATATCTCTCAATCCTGATCCAGCTTAAATTCCTTCCCTTGCCGCACTCTTCTTCACCAACGACCGGTGTATTATTCTCCGCCTGGCATGCAGTTACGCAAGCACCACACCCTGTGCAGCGGTCAAGGTCAATGACCATGGCCCACCAGTAGTCAAACCTTTTGTAATAGCCCGGCTCACGGTACACCTTAAATCTCTCAAGCATTAGTTCTATGAATCCAGCCACTCATGCCTCCTTCCCCATCTTTTTAAATTCTTCTGGCGTTATGGTCTGAACAATATTTCTGCCAAGTTCCTTGGCAACACCTTCCATCTTTACAAAACTTTTGGGTGCATTAACTCTGGTTATCTTAATTCGTGTAGAATTAAGCGGTATTGCCCCAGTTTTTGGATCCGTCTTTGCTGGAAGGAGTTCAATTGGATTTGCGCCTCTGCCATCCGCATATCGGCCATAAGATGTATGTCCTTGACCGAGAGGTATGCTGATAGTGTCCGGTCTTTGACCTGGATAAAAGTAGACAGGCGCAGTGATCTTTCCAAATGGCGATTCAACTAACAGCATATCCCCCTCCTTTATCCCCATACCAGTTGCTGCCTTGGAATTCATTTCTATCCATGTGCCCCACACCACAGATGTCATCGGATCAGGCAATTCTTGCAGCCATGGTAGATTCGCACCCCTTCCATCCTTATAACTTAAATGAGGATAGAGGATTAGATAGAATGGATATTCTTTATCATTTCCTTCGAATTTGGCTGGCTCTGATGATAGATGGGCACTAACCTCACTTGCCGCCACACGAACAGGTTTAGAGGCCTTTGGCACAGCATCCCACCACCCACCCCTTGCCAGGAGATCGTTCCAGAAATCTTCAAAATTTGCCTCCTTTATATCACCCTTATGCCTTTCGTATATCTTTTTCCATGAATCCCGGAGGAATACACCAAAATCCTCCCATGTTATATCCTTTTGCAAGTTCCCGCCGAGAGTCTTTGCAAGGGATATGAAGACATCTCCAGCACCTTTTGTATTGAACAGAGGACTTACTGCTGGCTGCATGATAGTAGCAACCGAATATCCAACTGTTGGTTCAGCAAAATCATCACCCCAATCCTCAAAATAGGTGTGGGATGGAAGGATAAGGTCTGCCAGTGCCGTTGTCTCGTCATGTAGACTGGATAGACTTGCTATAAATGGAATATCCTTAAGCGCATCTTTCAGCTTCAGGGTCTCTGGGGTAGTGAAGACTGGATTTGCATTGTGGAGGATAAGGGTCTTAATCTTACGCCTTGATGCATCCTTGGCTATGGTTGCTATTGGGTTAAATGATTTCTTGATAACATCAGGATTTGGAATGACTCCACCGGTTTTCCCAATGTTGCCCGATAGATGATTAAGGAGATTAATAGCCACAAGATTTGATACCCCATTTTCATAGGAAGAAACAGTTTCTCCGCCAATGGCAAGACTTGGCTTGGTTGTGGCAAATTCTTTTCCAAGTTGTTTTATCCTATCTTCAGAAACTTCAGTTGTTGATGCAACAGCCTCTGGATTATATTTCTTTAAGGCATCCTTCCAAAGCTTCGCATCTCCTCCTCTATAATAGCCCCCTTCAAGAATTATATATGCTATTCCAAGGGCCAAAACCCCTTCTGTACCCGGTCTTACTGGCACCCACTCGTCGGCATTCGCACCTGTAAGGGAAAGACGCGGCTCTATCTGAACAAGTTTACCCCTTACATTTCTCCCCTCTCCCTGTCTCATCTGGCCGTAACCATAATTATAATTGACAGGGGATATCCATGTAGTTACGAAATCTGCTCCAAAGGAAAGCAGGAAATTCGTATTTGCTATATCGTAATGAGGGATAGTATATTGACCAACGATAATCTTATTTGCAAAGCGAAGATTTTCATATTGGAAAAGATCATACTGCAGATAATTAGGTGAACCATAGGCCTTCATGAAATCCGCAAGCAGGAAATTTAGGTGTCCCCGAATAAGTGAGGTAAGGAGATAGAGTCTATCCGCCTCCCCATGGCTGCGAAGTTCCATTAGGTTATTGGTTAAAATGGAAAGCCCTTCCTCCCATGTAATCTCCTCAAACTCCCCTTTTCCTCTCTTACCATTACGCTTTAACGGGTTTTTTATCCTATCGGGATTATAGAGGAGCTGAAGCCCTGCCTGCCCTCTTGCGCACAATCCTCCTTTATTAATGGGGTGGAGCGGATTCCCCTCAATCTTCTTTGCCCGCCCTTCCATAACCCTGACAAGAATTCCACAGCCAGCGCTGCACTGCATACAGGCGCTGGCATACCAGTTTGCTATCCCCGGAATAACATCCTCTGGTGGAATCAGGTATGGGATGAGCTTTGCCGGCGGGGTTTTCGTTAATTCACCGAGTGCAAAGCCTGCAGCTGCCCCGGCCCCGCCAACACCTACAAGTTTTAAAAAATCTCTTCTGTTTAACATATTTCTTTTTTTAACTGTTCACTGACTTACTTATGGCATGTCCAGCAGTCACGGCCGTTCTTAACCTGCATCCCTATAAATTCTTTTGCACCGTTTGTATGGCAGTCAAGACACCAGCCCATCTTTAAAGGTGAAACCCGCGCATAAGGGATGCCAAACAAAACAGCCTGACGGGTAATCCTGTCCATTTTGGCAACATCGCCGTGACATCTCTGGCACGGCACACCTGCCTTTACATGCCTCTTGTGAGAAAAATAAACAAAATCCGGTAAATTATACACCTTTACCCATGGTATTGTTTCTTTTCTATCCCAATACCCTTGGAGTTTTTGAATCTCTGGCGCATCCTGCTTGATTATTTTGTGGCACCCTATACACCTCTGAACATTTGGCACACCAGACACAGTGGATTTATCTGCGTATATATGGCAATACTGACATGGGATGCTGTTATCGCCAGCATGTATTTTATGACTGAAATTGATAGGCTGCTTAGGTGAGAGATCGGGAAAATAGATGAGATTTACATTGTAGCCTATGGTGAAAGTTACAACTCCAACGATGACATATACGAGAAACTTCTTCATTATGTCTTTTTTAACATCAATGCTATCTTTGTTTTATTTTAAAGACCGCAGACCGTTGCATCAGAAAAGTAGCGGGATTTGTAGCAGATATTTAAAGGGTTGTCAAGAAAAAACTGCTTACAGAATTGCGTATATATATGTCTTTTTTCCCTCTTGACAATGAAATGCCCCCAGCCATATATGATATGTGGAGGTGTAATGTGGTTAAAAAAGGATAATATCAGTGGCTAATGCACCTTTGGAAGACCGATTTTATATCCCTTCTCCAGACAAAGAGGATTATGGTAAATATGGTAATGGCCTCAAGGGTCATCTTTATGAGGAATGGGTAATTGAGCTTATATGTCCCGCTTGCCTCATCGTACTTATAACAGAAGAGTGTAATTCTATCTATAATGCCGGCTGGTTTTAGTTGTTTCTGTCTTGCTACGGCGCCCATAGATTCGTAGACCGGCTGCAAGACTTCTTGGGGCTTAAAATCAATACCGTAGATATGTTTATATACCTCCCCCCGGGCATCAACAACTGTCACTACATTGAGGTGGTCAAATCCCCCTGCCCCATCCACAGGATGGGCGCCCCGCTTTTTGTAGTAAAAACCGAGAGCCTTGGTCAATTTTTTCATGGTCTCTTCATCAGCTGTTACAAACCTCCAGTTTTTAAAGTTACTGGTAAAATTGCTGCCATACTCCTTCATCCTCTGCGACGTATCATTCTCAACATCAAAGCCAACAGTAACAACAGTAAACTTTGTTCCAAAATCTTTACCCGCTTCTTTCATTGCATTCCCAAGGTTCATGGTTATGGTTGGGCAGATATGACCACAATTTGTATAAATAAGGCTTATAATAAATGGCTTGCCTATAAGTTCTCGCAGCTTGAAACTTTTACTATCCTGGTCTATCAGGGTGTAATCACCTATCTCACTGCCGATGGCATTGTTAGAGACCCTGAGCGCTTCCTGCTCTTCCTGAGGAGACAAAGACGCGTAACCGTGTGAGAAAAATGTTGAAACAATCGCCACAAGAATTAAAACTATTCTGAAGGTATTCATAAGTTCCCGATTAAACAGCAACATCAATGATAACAGCTAAAAACAATACACCAAGATAGACCATGGATGCCTTAAAGTTTTTCCATGCAATATCTTTTGATGTGTTTGACAGCAACTGAATATTCCTTATGATGAAGAACGCACCAAGCCCTATGGCCGTCACAGTATAAAATATACCCAGATAGCCAAAGTAGGAAGGAACAAGAGAGGATATAACCAGAAGTATTGTGTTTAACAAAATATAACGGGCGGTCTTTGAATCCCCTATTACAACAGGAAGCATTGGAATGCCTGCCTTTGCATATTCTTCCCTGTGGACTATGGCAAAGCTCCAGAAATGGGAGGGTGTCCAGAAAAACATTGTCACTGCTAACAAAACAGGCGTCATACAAAACTCCGGCGAAGCAGACGCCCCTCCCGCGAGTACAGCAAAGCTTCCTGCAAGCCCTCCGACTATTATGTTTAACCAACTCTTTCTCTTAAGCCATACAGTGTAAACCACTGCATATACCAAAGCTCCAAGAAACAGGTGCAGGCTTACCATATAGTTAAGGGCATTAAACGAGACAAATATAGCGGCAATAAAAAGAATGGCTGCCACGAACAGGGGCTTTCTTGAGTTATCTATACTGCCTGAGGGTATCGGCCTCTTTTGCGTCCGTTTCATAACAGCATCTATGTCCATGTCAAAGTAATGATTGAATACACTTGCAGCAGATGAGGCCATCATTGTAGCAAGAATTAAAAATACAATATTGCTTATAGAAACACTATCTGATGATGTGGCAATAAGACCAACAACGGCACTAAAGGTTATTAATGAACAAATCCTGAATTTAAAAAGAGGGAAATACTGTTTTAGACTTATCTGCATAAGTTTCCTCCTTTTTGAAGTAAGTATAAGTTATGGTTTTATTAGCAATAACTTTTTATTAATGGCCCTTTCCCTTTATCATAAGTATATGTATAAGTAAAGCTATTTCTACTAAAAATAATCTTGCTACCAGGATTTATTCTCCTGAAAAGACTTTTTAACAGGGTCAATAACTGGAAAAACCCTTTGGGGCCCAATAAGAGACAGAATAGAATTTACAACAAATATAATGCCGCCTGTGATAGCTATGAGGCCGCCGATACCAACAATAGACATACCTATGATCTTGGCAATATCATCAAGATTCTGCGCAGCGCCAAAGGTCTTTCGCTGGACGCCATGAGAACCTGCTATGAACATGCCAAGCACAAATAGTGTCTGACCAATACCATAAACATATGGCTGTATCCTTGCCAGCCTCGCACTGTAAATATCCCTCTTTAAAGTATAAATCATGTGGTTTGTAAGCCCCATAAACGATAGGGTAACCCCGCCTATCACCCCGTGGTAATGGGAAGGTATCTTTGTATTAGAGCCATATATCATCAGCGAAATAAAACCACCAAAGACAAAAATCGCCATAGATATGACAAGGGATGAAAATGCCGGTTCTTCCCATGGAAGACCTTTGATTTTTGATAAGAGTTTATTGCCTCCACTTGAGCTCATTATCAGGATTAAAAGTGATATTGCAAAAATACCTGTAGATGGCCCAAGACCGTACTGCATAAGGGATGTAAAGGCATCTTTATATTCCTGACTGGCAGTGTCATAAATAAAATAAAGGAATGGGGCAGGAAGGACAAAGAAGAGGTAGAATAAATAAAGTGCCTTTGCATACCTGTCTTTTATTGGAAATTTTTTAAATACAAGATTTGCCGAAAAAAGCCATACAGTAACCATTGCGATGGTATTTGCAAACTGGAGAATATGTCCACCCCCCCAGAAGAGTGTCTCAAAGTCCAGCAATACCTTCCTCGAAGGTGCAAATATCTGAAAATAGTAAGAAAGCCCAAAACAGATAAATGCAATTGCAACTGCCATACCAGACATTGCCATCCCAAATGTTATTAAGGGAACAGGGCCACTATATGTCCGTTCTTTAAATGCCTTCCTTATTGTCAGAAAGGTATTGACCAAAGTAAATGAAATGCCAGCAGTCAACAAGAGAAGTCCCATGTAAAAAATAGGGTGTGTCAGTACAGGTATATAATTTATGAATAGAGGGATACCGAGACCAAAGATTGCAGCAATTACTATAAATACTGTGCCAGCCACAGAGAGCCAGAAACCAGACCACGCCACTGCTCTGTTAAAGATTCTAACACCAAGAAACTCTGTGCTGGTGAATGTCCACAGCACGCCTTCAAAAGCCAGAAACCATATTACAACTGACAGGATGACATGCCCGACAAGCGCAATGCGGATGTAGTCCTTTCCAGGAAGGATGTCCTGAATAACCGGCGTGCGGGCCATAGCCACGAGGAATGCAAATATACCCGCACATATAAGGGAGGACACTGCAAAGAAAAGCCATGCATAAATAAGCTGCGTGCTATCTCTAGCAATTTTTTTATTGGTGAAATCCATGAAAATACCCTTATAAGCAAAGGCTATAATAGGAGATATGGGGAGGGAGTGGTAAAATCACTTCCCACTCCCACGTCCCAATCATCTATTGTTTGTATTTAACGGAGACCCCAGAGGCTGGCCAAGTATTTGAAATTTAAAACATATATAGACCAACATGGAAATTGGTTTTAATTTACTCTTAATGTATATGTGATGTCAAGTTTTTTCAACTTGAGAATTCCCTGTAGCTTGCTACAGGGTTTCCTCTGTCATTGCGAGCGAAGCGAAGCAATCTCTTATTTTGGGATTGCGGAGCCTGTTCCGAGCCTGTCCTGAGATTGCTTCGCCCCTGATTGAATTATTCAGCGGCTCGCAATGACAGGCGAGAAAGCTCGCTCCTCGCAATGACGTGTACTATCTATTTTGTTTTGATACCCTGCAGCTTGCTGCAGGGTGGTTCATTCTGTATTAAGCCAAAATAGAAAAATCCGGTTTATACCATAGCCTTTCTTAGTTGTTTCGTCATACTTTATTTGGCTTGCTTAAATTCCATAATTGTAGTAATCTCTGTAATCGATTAAATGAAATTACTTTCATTGTTAAACTAACAGAGGAGGTTTTATAAGTGGATAGGAAAAAGAAGATATATCTTCAATATGGGGCTATTTTCATATTCATTATGGTCTTCGGCATCATAAACTTTTTAGTCAAGACACCGGAGGTATGGCGCAGTAGTATGCCCAAATACAATTATGCAACAATTCCTCCAAAAGACCTCATGGATTTGATGAGCCGAAATACTGAACTTATAATTGTTGATGCAAGGGCTACAGATGATTTTAAAAATGGCTATATAAAAGGGGCTACAAACTTCCCCTATATAAACCTTAAGAAGATGGAAAAGGCATTAAAAAAAGACAGGGGAAAAATAATTGTCATATATTCTGAGGATGGCAAAATTTCAAAAGAGATCAGCGATGTTCTTTCAAATCTCGGTTTTAGCAATATCAAAAATCTTGATGGCGGTATAAATGCCTGGATAGCAGCAGGTGGAGAAGTCGTTAAGTAACCGCCATAGCTCGCCGTAAGCCCCGTTCCTGAAGCAAGTTCAGGACAGGCTCTGTGGGCGGGGTTATTAACTCCTTCGTATAAAAATAGTTCTCACCTCTTATAAAGAACTTTTTAGCATAGTGGATAAATCTATTACAACAACCCCTCTTGCCTCAACATCTATTTTCTCTTCAAATGTATAATCAAAGGTATGCCCCTCTTTTGAATCCCCCATCCTAACCTTAATCTCATGTATCCCTGGCACAATAGGCATCTCCTCGTAGGCAAATACTGGGCCATCCTTTCTCAGACCTGCAGGGTAATAGATTTTGGACAATACATTCTTATCATCTAAATCTACCTCTACATATACCGGAAACCTTTCTCTGCCGCACTCCATCCTGATAGCGGGGAATGGAGAGTTGGTTTTCCTCATATGCAGAGGCAATGCCTCTATCTCCTCTTTAGTTAACTCCCTGCAGCCGCCTATATGCTTACTGGAGTGTTTAAATGTGAATTTTATCAACGACTTATCCTTGCTGTAGAAGGGGTATATAGGCTTTGTGGATAGAAAGAGTATCAGGAAGGCTGGCAACAGAAATGCAGGTATGGCAGCCGCTATTACTCTTTTAAAAGACCATCTCCTGTCTTCTATTGATTTTATAATCCGGAGTTTTTCATGCATAGATATATTATAGGCATTGAGACTTTCTTCAAAAAGCTGCAGTTCCTCTGCAAGTTTTGGGGTGTTAATGGATGACAGCCAGTACCCTCTGATTCTCTGGCAATCAACCATCTTATTAGAAAACGGCGGCCTCTCACCTCTAAGCCTTGCCTGCAGCCAGACACTGCCCTCACGATAATGACAATCGCCAATTATACAGCCGCAGAGAAAAATACCGTCTGCGCCTGATTTAAATCCTGTTTCTATCATTGAGGGTTGCACCATGCCGATGCAGGGCAGCGCTATTGCCTTAATATTTGCCCTTTCCTTTATAATGTCTGCCACTGCATCAAACCTTACACTTCGCTTACAAACCAGCAACAGGATTCTGGGCCGCCTATCCGTTTGTATAGCAGCTAAGAGTTTTATTATCTCTTCTTTAATCTGTGTCTCGGTCATTTCAGGCAGGTTGATAGCATTAAAATCACACGCACCTACGCAGATGCCGCAGGCAGCACACCTCTCAGGCATAATGACTGCCTTCAGCCTATAAGGAAATCTCTCTTCAGGGGGTTGCAAACGGATAGCCCCGTAAGGACAATCCTTATTACATTGGTCACAGCCTGTACAGTTTTCTGATGTTACCTGTGCAGCAAGCAGCCTATGCCTCTTCGTCCAAGGCAGTATAAATAGTATAATGGTTCCGCCTATGGCAATTAACCAGAAGATAGATTTAGGAAGAAGAGACCTTACAGGGTAGATGAAAAAGAAAAACCAATCAAAGGGTGTGTTTATCGGTAATCTGGCGAGGTCTGCTGGTTGAGCGCTGGTGGCAGGCAGAATGATAGATGCAATGAGTAGCGTAACAGCCACACCCGCAGTAACAGCTCTGGGGGTTTTAAGTACAGGTCTTGGGCATCTAATGATGTGGATACCTATCAGAACAATTATGCCGAGCGGCAAAGCCACATGCAAAAAGTGCAGCAGGAAAAAAAACATTCCGCTGATAGATTCATTGCTGAGAAAAGACCTTGACGGAGGTTCCATAAAAAAGAATATGTCATTCAGCAGCTCTGCTGTCTTCAGGGCAATTAACTGGGCCCTTTCATCCCAGACCAGCCAGTAACCTGAAATACCCAATATTAAAATGACTATAAAAAGCACTATACCGGAGACCCATGCTATCCATCTGTAGTGGCTGTATCTGTCATTAACGTATTCACGGATTGTATGCAGGATAATGGAGATTACCAAGCCATCAGAGGCATATCTATGGAGGCTTCTCATTATACCGCCCATGTACCATTGTTTCTCAGTTAAGTCCTGGACTATCTTATAAGGGTTGTTAGTCCTGTAAAAGATAAAGAGGTATATGCCGCTTATTAACAGTATAAGAAAGAAAAGGGTGGATATTGCTCCGAGGTAGTAGAATGGGTTGTACTTGGGTGAGAAGAGCCTGTTGAACTGGTCTTCAATATAGAGGAATAATTTTTTCAATCTAAATAGATTTTATAAAGAATTGCCGGCGCTGCTCTGCAGAGGACATTTTCTTTCATGGATGTGAGCTTCAAACTCCTTTCTGAAATGTCTGACGGCGCCCTCAACAATAAAGGCATCCCCTGATAGAAGATGACAGTATCCCTGTCCCTTTGAAGAACTGCATGTATTTTCAATGTTGACAAGGTCATCCATTTCACCCTGACCATCCTCAATCTTCTGAAGCAGCCGGGCCATTTTGGCAGTCCCCATCTGGCAGGGCGGGCATTGACCGCATGACTCTTCCATGCGAAATCTGGAAAAGCTCAGTGTTGTATCCACAATACAGGTTCTGTCTCCCAGAACAATAACAGCAGCACAGCCAAGCCCTGAGCCTATCTCTTTTAATGAGTCAAAATCAAGAGGGACATCAAGCTGTGACTCTGTAAGAGGGGGATTGCCAGGCAGAAAGGCTGCCTTAAATCCTCCTCCGTTTTTTAACCCATTACCGCAATTATTGATAAGCTCTTTCAGGGTAATCCCTAACGGCAACTCATATATTCCGGGTCTATTTATATCACCGGTAAGTGTAAAGAGCATATTTCCCGGACTCTTTGGAGAACCGATTTTTGAAAACCAATCGCCGCCTTTTAGTACAATATGCGGTATATTTGATAATGTTCCAGTGTTGTTCACAATGGTCGGCTTTCCATAAAGTCCTCTATTGGCTGGATAATGCGGAGGTTTTTGCCATGGCTTTGCCGCCCTGCCTTCTATCACCTCCATCATAGCCGTTTCTTCACCAGCAACATATTTATCAGGGCACTTATGGATATAAATATCCAGTGAGAAATCAGTCCCTAAAATTTTCTCGCCGATGTATCTCTTTTCTTTAGCCTCTTGTAATGCCTTCTCAAGCACGGCAATTTCTT
Organism: Deltaproteobacteria bacterium; assembly: GCA_016195725.1. Lineage (GTDB taxonomy): Bacteria > Desulfobacterota > GWC2-55-46 > UBA9637 > UBA9637 > UBA10170. The sequence continues at coordinate 26,142 of JACPZB010000007.1, forward strand.
TGCGATAGCTTTCAGTTATATAGATGTAAGACTTATGGGCCCCAACTGCATAGGAAGCGATGATAATCCCTTCTATTAACTGATGGGGATTTGAGCGGATAAGACAGCGGTCCTTAAATGTTCCCTGTTCACCCTCAGCAGCATTACAGCAGAGATATTTTTCATCTCCTGCTGCTCCGGCTACAAATTCCCATTTCCGCCATGTTGGAAACCCAGCACCTCCCCTGCCCCTAAGCCCTGAATTCTTTACCTCTTTTATAACACCTTCAGGCTTTAATTCATTAATAGCCTTATCTAATGCCTTATATCCGCCTGCTGAGACATACCCTTCAATTGAGATTGTCTCTATAGAGTTAAAATCGTCCATCTGGATATCCCTGGACAACAATATCCTCTGTCTTGCTGTATTATTCACTTTTTTTACTCCTCATTTTGTCCAAGGACATAAAATCTATTGTTCACCTCGTCAAAGTCAATTATAGCGCTCATCTCTGCCTTAATGTGAATTTTCTTTTCAAAGGTATAATCAAGGAGGCTATCATCTTTTGAAGCCCCCATTTTGCTGCTACTGTTTTCATGTTCTTCTGCGTGCCCTTCCTCTTCCTTATGCTTAAAGGTTTCCTTTACACTAATGTCTCTCATTTTGACCTTTATTTCATGAATTCCCGGTACAATGGGTATCTCCTCATAGGCAAATGTTGAACCATCTTCTCTCAGGCCTGTGGGATAATAGGTTTTGGCTAATATATTTTTATTGTCTAAATATACCTCCACATACATAGGGAGTCTTCTCCTATCACATTCCATCCTCATGCGGGATAAGGAAGACCGTGTCTTTCTCATATGTTTAAGCTTAGTCTCTACCTCTTCTTCAGCCAGCTCCCTGCAGCCAACCTGTTTACCGGAACGTTTAAAGGTGAATTTTAATAACGACTGGTCTTTGCCGTAAAATGGATATGAAGGTTTTATTGATAGAAAGAGTATGAGGAATGCAGGTATCAGGAGCAGAGAGGCTGCAGAAAATGCCATTGCCTTTTTATATATCCTTTCTCTGGGTATCGCAGGTTTTATAAGACCATATGTTCTGACATTTGATATATGGCTAAGTTCATCCCGGAAAAGGTTTATCTCACTTATGAGATCTTTACCATGAAGTTGAGATAGGGGAGATAACCAGTATACACGGACCCGAGAATAATTGTTCGCCGGGCCTTTAAATGGCAAAAGAACAGGCGCCCTCTCTCCCGTCAATCTTGCATGGGCCCACTTGGCGCCCTCACGGTAGTAACATTCCTCCATCTGGCAGCCGGTTACAAATACACCATCCGCCCCTGATTCAAGGGCATGTTCAATTATAGAGTGTTGAATCATGCCGGCACAGCGGAATGTAACAATAGGCACATTTGGCATACCTTTAATGCTTCTATTTTTAGTATCAACAATCTCGTCCAGTTTGACGCTTCTTTCACAGATAAAACCCACAATCTTTGGTTTTCCGTCCTGCCCCTGGGCAAGGTGTAAGAGTTCTGTTATCTCATTTTCTATTTGTTCCAATGTTCGGTCAGGCAGATTAGTCGCCTTTGAATCGCATGACCCAATGCAGATACCACAACTCGCACACCTGCTAACCATTATCTCTGCCTGCAGGAGGTACGGCCTTCCGTCTTTTCTGGGAGCCATTCTGATGGCTTCATATGGGCAGTCTTTGTTGCATTGCTCACATCCTACACATTTCTCTAATATTATCTGGGCTGGCGGCAGCCTTCTGGACCTGCCAAGCCAAGGTGCCATAAAAACTATTAAGACACCTCCAACTGATGTGAACCAGAAGACCCACTTAGGCAGGACAGAAGCCAAGGGATACATAAATAAGAAGAACCAGTCAAAAGGGATATCAATTGGCAGCTTAGCCATATCAGCCGTTTGAGCATTAGTAGCCGGGGCAATAAAAGATAGTATAAAAATGACAATTAATGTTGCAACAGCAATTACACGCGGAGGCTTGAGCGCTGCCCTGGCGTTTCTTGATACATGTATAAATATAAAAGCGCTTATGCCTATAAGCGATATGCCTATATGCGCCAGGAGGAGGACAAAAAATAACATCTTGCTTACGGTATCATCGCTTAAAAAGGACCGCGAAGGAGGCTCAACAAAAATGGGGATGTCGTTAAGTAATTGGGCGGTTTTCTGGGCAATTAATTGGGCCCTTCCGTCCCAGACCATCCAGTATCCTATAATTCCAATGATAATAGAGGTTATCAGGAGGGCATTCCCGGAAAACCAGGACAACCACCGCCACTGACGGTATCTGCCGAGAAGGAACTCCCGCAGCAGATGCAGCGCCATAAACATGACTAATCCATCTGAGGCATAGCGGTGTACACTCCGCATAATGCCGCCCATATACCATTGTTCAACAGTAAGATACTGGACTGATTCGTAGGGGGTGCCGGTTCTGTAAAAGAAAAAGAGGTAGATGCCGCTTATAAGTATCAGCATCATGCAAAAGAAACATAGTGTGCCTAACCAGTGTAATGGATTGTATTTGGGAGTGAATACCCTGTCTGCCAACCCATCAATAGCATATACAATCCTTTTCCCGTCATAACCCATAATCAGATTCTCCCTGCTGCCTTTTAGATGGTACAATGATTTTTTTGTTTATTATCATAATTATTAACAGTCTCATAATAGTAGCAACATGATTTTAGCTTTTATAAAATCTAACCAACCAATTCTGTCATGCCCGAAGGCCTTAAAGAATGTCATCCCCGAATGTCTCTGTCGGGGGTTTCCAGCAGGGGGCTATTCTATTTTGAGACCATTAATATCATCTGCTCTCAGGTGGATAATTACACGGTTTACTATTTAAAACTATGACAAAAATCATACTCTGTTTTGTACTGTTCTGAAAGGATTCGAAGACAGATGAGTTAAGGGCATGTAATAAACAGGAGTCGGCGGCTTTCTCTAACGGGGTAAAATTAGAGTTGCTGATTTAATACAAAAGGGGCAGTAATTTATTATAAAATTACTGCCCCATAAAAACTATCTACAAGCTTGAAGCCAACTCCTTCATTTTCCAATATTCCAGACCATTGACAACCACTTCCAGTTTAAGAAGTAGAACAAAATAAACATAGCTAAAAAGATCATGATAATAACAAAGCTGCCTGGTGCTGGAAAACCTTCCTCATGTTTTTCTTCCATGATAAACCTCCTTTTAGATATCCAATCATAATTTGCAAAACCCTATAGCCTATAGCATTTTGGCCTCATTTGGCGCCATCTTCCTGCCAAAAAATACTGAGAGCACAGACACTCCAACATACATCGCCCCGCCTACAACTGCCGTTATTACACCTATGGCTGCTATCGTTGTGAAAAAGAGTACAGCAGGGTCAAATGAGAATGGGATTACAGCATCAGCAAAGGTGATGTCCCAGTGCCTCCTTGGCGAACCAAGCGTTCCAGCTCCTCCCATACCTAATGTAATTAGAATGACTCCAATAGCAAAAATGTATGGCTGGAGTGTAGCCAATTTCTTCCCTATAAGCTCCCGCCTGAAGATAAGGGGGATCACATAATAGGTAAGGCCCATAAAGGCAAGGGTTGTTCCACCTACAACGGTGCCGTGAAAGTGACCAGTCAGTGCCCAGGTATTATGGCTCTTTATGGATAACTGTTCTGTTCCATATACCACGCCTGTTATACCGCCAATAAATCCAAATATGAACAAGGAAAATATCATGGCTGGAAAACCAGGTTCGCCCCACGGCGCCTTTGTCAGCCATTCAAATAGCCCTTTTGTATATCCCTTCTTCCGCTGAGCAACCTCAACCGTCATTGGGATTGCCAGGGCATGGATCATACTGGCGAGTACTGCCAGATACATGAAGTAAGAGGTATTGGCCATCTTATGGTACGGGCTTAAGGTTGGGTCTGTAAGGAGGTGATGTTCGGACGCAAGGTCAATAAAAAGTATATACAGGAGGAACGCGAACCTGCATATCTTCTCATTAACAGGTTTTGCCCCCACAGTCAGCACCGCTAAGAGATACCATACAGAGACCATTGCAGTAACATTTATCTGCTGGGATGAATGACCAAATCCCCAGAAGATTAACCGGTATACAGCCGGGTCCAGGTTAGTTATCAACCCAAGAGACCATAATAATGTTGGTATATAGATTATAGCCCCGCACGCAAGGGTGAAAACAGCAATGATGGCTGCCGCAGCTAAACCAAAGGTGACCAGAGGAACAGACCCCTCGTAGGTCTTCTCTGCCTTGGCTATTGCCAGTGTTCCAAAAAAGATGCCGCATCCTATCAGGGCGCCAACAGCAAACAGGATAATTCCAAGGTAGTATAGCGGGTCAGCCTGCAGAGGGACATAAGAGCTGAACATTACGGTTGCCTTGCCGGTGAATACCATCACATCTACCAAGACTGCCCCAACAAGCATAAGGATATATGCCAGCCATGCGACCTTTGGCGCTGCAAGCCTTGAATTCAGCAAAACCGATGACCCGAAATAGAGACCTGCTATCTCAAAAAATACAATCCAGAAGACAAGCATATTCAGCCCATGGGCTGTCAGGAATCTATAAAACAGGTCAGCAGATAATAGATGGACTGCGGGCCAGCGTGTCATTCCAACTAAAAAGGCCATTATGCCGCCTATAAGGATAAAGACAACTGCTGTTACCGCATTTATCCATATGAGATTCTGAGTTGATGCAAAAACCTTTTTCCCTGTTATGGGACAGGTTCTAAACTCTGATCCATTTGCCATGTTTTTATCCCCCCTCTTTTCAAAAATATTGTAGAACTAACTCACGATTATCTTACCTATCATAGTATGGTGGCCTATACCGCAGAACTCATTGCAGATTATATGGAATGTCCCGGCAGATGTAGGCGTCATGTTTAATATATTGTCATGGCCTGGCACTATCTGGAAATTCATATTAAGTGGCATGAGTGAAAACCCATGCATCAGGTCAGTTGACGATATATGGAATTTATAATTTACACCCTTCTTGAGTTTCAGTATAGGCGTCCATATCCAGGCCTGTGCCCTAAGGTATACATCAGCGCCATCGGGTGGTTCAACTATAGGTATCCCTTTCTCCTCTCCAACCTTATACTTTTCTATAAAGGCCTCGCTAACTGTCCTATAATCCTGCGGTCTTATCTTCATCGGATTGACTGAAGGGTTCTGGGTACCTATGACATGCATGAGCGGCATCATAATAGTCAGAACGAGGCACCACAATAAAGCTATAGTAATCCACAGTTTTTCTTCTTTATCTGCTGGTTTCCACCAGTACTTTTCAGGAGACGTTATAGCCATATATTACCTCCGTTAAATTTTAAATTAAATCTATGGTGTTGGAATAAATGTGGGGGCAGATGCATATTCCATAACCCCCCATATAACATATATTACTGTTGGGATTACTATACCTAAAAGAAACAGTAAAGATATGTCGTCTAAAAAAACCTGCCACGCTGATATCTTCTTTTCTTCTGTCATATTTTTTCACCTCCCTTCCCTTTTAGAATAAAAAGTAAATTCCAAGATTAAATGAAAACACCGTTTCTATGAGAATAACTCACCTCCCTTCATAATCCCCAAAACACTGAGGCGCTTTTTAATAAAAAAGATAAAGAAAGCGTACTGCTTAAACAGATTATACTTAAATGTTGAGATGATGTATTGTAATATTGTATGGAAAGAATGCATTGGTCTTTGACCCATGAAGCCCTGTTGGATTTCTCCCTTAATATCCATAGGCAGTCCCGAGACTCCTATACGATAATAAAGACAGACATCCTTTGGAAGGTCAATAAGGCAGGTTAGGGGGCCTTCTGGAGTTGTAAAAACATCCCCCTTATAGACCAACTTGAAAATTGGCTCTAATTTACTCTGATACATATGTGATGTCAAGCTTTTTTTTATTTTTTTAATTCAATCTTCAAACTGGAGCAGATTATATTGGAACAGATAATCCTTTGATATGACAAAAGTCATATTTTAATCCTTGCAGATATTGCATCATTTATTGTAGAATTTATTATGATAATAAATTTATTTGGAGGTGTTTCACATGATGAGGGAAAGAATAGAAAAGGCCTTAGATAATATAAGACCAGCGCTTCAAGCAGATGGAGGCGATATCAGGCTTGTAGATGTTGATGAGACAAAAGGCATAGTAAAGGTGCAGCTCCAGGGCGCCTGTGCTGGCTGCCCAAGCTCACAGATAACCCTTGCAATGGGTGTTGAGCGGGCAATAAAGGAAGAAGTGCCGGAAGTGAAAGAAGTAGTGTCGGTATAATGGCCTATCACATTACAGAAGACTGCGTAAGCTGCGGGGTTTGTCTTCCTGAATGTCCGGAAGGTGCAATAAGCGAAGGCAGCCCCTATATTATTGACCCGAAATTATGTACAGATTGCGGGGCATGCGCTGAGGTCTGTCCTGTTGATGCATGCAAACCAATACTGGAACCAGCAAAGATTGGATAAAAATTAACTCAAAACTCAAAGCTCAAATGTCAAAACTACAACTCAAAAGTCAAAACTGAAAGACTTTTTAGTTTTAAGGTTTTGCGTTTTGGTTTTGAGTTTTGCACTTTGAGTTTTGAGTTAATTTTTGGAGGAGGTTTTTAATGAGTAAAATCACGGTCTGGTTTATCAAAAGCGCAATGGTTTACTTTATGCTGGCAGTCATACTCGGATTACACATGGCGGTCTCAGGCGCTCAATATCCGTATATGCCTATACATGCCCACTTTAATCTTCTGGGATGGATCTCAATGATGATATACGGCGTTGGATACCATATCCTGCCAAGGTTCAGCGGAAAGCCGCTTTACAGCGAAAGGATTGCAGAATGGCAGTTCTGGCTTGCAAATATAGGGCTTGTAGGCATGACCCTCGGCTGGATAGTAAGAAGCTGGCAGGGAGGCTCAAGGATGCTCCTTATATTCTCTATCGTCGAGGCCGTATCATCTGTTATGTTTGTTGTAAATATGTTTAAGACAATAAAGGCTGCGCCTGCACTGCAAGTTGCAAAATAAAGGATGAGAATGGACACTATAATACTTAAAGATAAAATCTCATTTTCAAAGGACAGCCCTAAAAAAGAGATTATATACGACTCTGAAAAGGCAAAGGCTGTGCTCTTCTGCCTTGAACCTGGCCAGGGAGTAGGGCCTCATGCGGTTTCATCCGAAATCGCTCTGATGGCAATAGATGGCAAAGGCATCTTTATAACCGGTGATGGCGAAAAACAGGCAGAAAAAGGCTCTCTTGTTGTTTGCAAAGAGAATGAGCAGCACGGCATAAAGGCAGACAAGGAAAGGTTTGTTGCGCTTGCGGTTATAAGCCCGAGGCCGTGAAGGCAGAAATTAGGAATTAGAAAACATAAAGAGAGGAATACAATGTTTGCTATTAAAGAAAAGATTACAAAAGAGATGATCGTCAATGACGCAATAAAAATGTACCCCAATACAATCGGTGTGTTCAGCAAATTTCACATAGATTCATGCTGCGGCGGCGCTGTATCTATTTAAGAAGCTGCAAAAAGAGACAAGGCAGATTTGGACGCGCTTCTAAAAAAATTGAATGAGGCGGCAAATGGAGCCGATTAACATTGACAAGAAAAAAGAATTTCATAAAGACGGTTTCAGGCCGCAGATTCTGCACATCTCGCCAAAGCTGAAAGTTCCGCTTATATGCATGGAGCCGGGACAGATGATTCCGCCCCATCCAAGCGGGCCAGGCGTATTCTATGTGCTGGAAGGAAGCGCAATTTTTACCGTTGCCGGTGAAAAAAAAGAGATTAAGGCCGGTTCTATAGTAATTGCGCCTCATGGCGCAGAAAGAGGAATAGAGGCAAAGGAACGGCTGGTGGTTATAGCCTTCCACGCAGGATAAATTATGGCAAAAACAATAGAAAATATAACACAGGCCTCTGTATTAGAGGCATTAAGCAAGGTGATGGATCCGGAGCTCGGCAAAGACCTTGTTACCCTGAATATGATCAAAGACATACGGATTGAGGGGGCAAAGGTTACCTTCCGGCTTGTTCTGACCACGCCTGCGTGTCCGTTAAGAAAAGAACTTACAGACAATTCCAGAAATGCAGTTGCATCAATTCCTGGTGTAAAAGAGGTTGTTGTTGAA
>JACPZB010000096.1 GCA_016195725.1 Deltaproteobacteria bacterium
ATACCAGAAGGTAAAAGGGTCAGGGCTTGTCCTGATATTCCCCGGCATTCAGAAGATGATAAAGATAAGCCTGAGAACTGTAACATTGGATGTTCCGCCTCAGGATGTTATTACGAGGGACAATGTTACCATTAAGGTAAATGCGGTTGTATATTTCAGGGTTATGGCCCCTGAAAAGGCGATTATTGCCGTCGAAAACTACCTCTATGCCACATCCCAGCTTGCCCAGACAACCTTGAGAAGCGTATGCGGCCAGGGAGAGATGGATGAACTCCTTTCGGCAAGGGAAAAGATAAATAAGCAGCTGCAGGAGATTCTGGACAGGCAGACAGAGCCGTGGGGCGTTAAGGTTAGTCTGGTAGAATTGAAGGGAATAGACCTGCCGGATGAGATGAAGCGGGCGATGGCAAAACAGGCAGAGGCAGAAAGGGAAAAGAGGGCAAAGCTGTTACACGCAGAGGGTGAATTCAATGCAGCGCAGAAGATAGTGGACGCCGCAAATCTGGTGAGCCAGAACCCCACAGCCCTGCAGCTCCGTTATCTCCAAACATTAACAGAGATTGCGACTGAAAAGAACTCCACCATTATCTTTCCGCTGCCCATTGATTTGATAAGTATGTTTATGAAAGGGAAGCAGCAGCCATAATTCTTTACAGATGCTTGTCCTGTATTGAGAGGAATAGCTTACAGTGCTTATTAACCAGAGAACTGTGCTTGTAGCAGACGATAATTATACAAACAATATGCGCCTCTCTGTTCTCTTAAAGAGGCTGGACTATTCTGTAATTGCTGCCTTACATTGCGCTGATGTAATGAAGAAAATGACCGCCTTTAATCCTGACGCAGTGCTCATGAGCGTAAGGCTCCCTGAGATGGGCAGCGCCACATGTTTAGGGTATATTAAGCGAGATGCCAAACTGAAGAGAACGCCTGTTATTACGATGGGCGATAGGACTGACTCAAAGGTTATGGAAGAATCCCTTGCAAGAGGGGCGGCTGCCTATGTATTCAAGCCAGTCAGTCCTACTGCGCTCTACCAAGTAATTCAGAAATTGACGGAAAAACAGCCGAGGGAAAATGTAAGGGCGAGGATTATATTTAAAGCGACTATTGCCTATCAAAATGCCAAAAGGGTGTCTTTTGCAAGCATCCTTTCAGAAAGGGGGGTGTTTATAAGGACAGTGAAGCCAATCCCTGTTGGGACAAAGGTTGCTGTTTCCATGGACCTGCCCAGCGAAAAACCCGTTGAGCTTGAAGGCACTGTCATCTATGCAGTTGAATTTAATAGAGACCAGTTTATAGAACCAGGCGTGTGCATCCAATTTTCCAATGTAGCCAAGAACATTCAACTCGGCCTGAGAAAATTTGTAGAGGAGCAACTGACCTACGACCTGGATCCAAATCTGGATTTATAAAGCATAGCCGCAAACAGCTCTCCAACTTCACTTTTTCTTTTTTGATTTATGCTTTGTCAAATCAGGCGCAGCAGATAATATGTCCTGCGCCCTTACCTTCCAATGATCGTCTTTGAGGTAGAGCGGTATCTCTGTTGCAACATAAACTGCATTATTGGCCTGGTCTTCAAAACCTAATTTTGCTGACACAGTCGCCTGATGAGAAGAAGATAATTTAACCTTTATATCCTGAACCTTTTGCCAGCAGCAGGCAAGCCTTTTCTTTTCTGCCGCCATGCGGTTTATAAACTTTTCTTTTGACATCTTGCCGCCGTGCTTGTAAGCAAATCTTGCGTACAACTCGTCAAATTTTTGATCATACCATAGGTCAACTATTTCCAAAAATGCAGATTTTGCCTCTTCTGTCTTTTCAGTCTCTTGGTCAATTTTTATAGCATTTGCAGTACGAGCTATGAGAATCATTGTCGGCAAGGCTAATACAATGGCAAACAACATTGTCTTCTTCATTTTTGCCTCCACAAAACTATGACTTCTTAAACGCCGGCTTTTATACCATAGAATGCAAAGTTATACAAGATGGAATATGCCTTGCAAAGATAGCTTTTGACGCCTCATTTTTCTTATGGTATTGTTGCCCATTGATAAATATACAATTTGTCCATGATTAATCAGCAGATGAATACAACGGCGCAAAGCCATCTCCGCATTATACCGCTCGGCGGTCTCGGCGAGATCGGGCTTAATATGATGGTTATTGAGTATGATGATTCCATCATCGTCATAGACTGCGGTCTTATGTTTCCGGAAGACTATATGCTGGGGATAGATATCGTCATACCTGATATGACCTATCTTAGAAAAAACAGGGAAAAGGTGAAGGCATTTATCATAACCCACGGCCATGAAGACCATACCGGGGCATTGCCGTTTGCACTGAGAGATATTAATGTTCCCATATATGGCACACCCCTTACCCTCGGCCTCATCAAGCAAAAGCTTGAGGAATTCAATCTTGTGAGAGAAACAGAATTGAAAACCGTCAGGACAAGGGACAAGGTTTCGCTTGGTCCATTTGAAATAGAGTTTATGCGGGTGAGTCATTCAATCGCTGACGGCGTTGGCCTTGCAATAAGAACCCCGCTGGGCGTTGTAATCCATACCGGCGACTTTAAGCTCGACCAGACGCCGGTTGATGGCGAGATATTGGATTATTCCAGATTTTCAGAATACGGCGAAAGGGGCGCGCTCCTCCTTCTTTCTGATTCTACTAATGTTGAGAAAGAAGGCTATACCATGTCGGAAAAAGAGATAGGCAAGACCTTTGAGGAGATATTCTCTGCAAGCAGCGGAAGGATAATAGTTGCGGCATTCTCATCCAATATTCACAGGATTCAACAGGTTATAAATGTGGCAGACAAGTTTGGCAGAAAGGTTATGCTGAACGGCAGAAGTATGGTCGCTAATGTGGGGATAGCGAGAGAGCTTAGTTATCTCAAGATACCAGACGGGCTTATCGTTGATTTGAAAGAGCTTGATACCCTTCCGCCTCAGAGGGCGGTGCTTTTGACAACAGGCAGTCAGGGTGAGCCGATGAGCGCCTTAACAAGGATGGCGATGGATGACCACAAACAGATAAAGGTGCGCAAGGGCGACACCGTTATCCTTTCTTCTAAGTTTATACCAGGGCATGAAAAGGCAATCTCAAACATGATGAACCATCTCTATAGGCGGGGCGCAGAGGTCATATATGAAAAGGTCTCAGAGATACATGTCTCAGGACATGCAAGCCAGGAGGAACTTAAGATAATGCTCAATATGGTCAAGCCTAAATATTTCATCCCCATACACGGCGAATACAGACATCTGGTAAAGCACAGCCAACTTGCAGAAAAGGTGGGAATAAAAAAAGAGAACATCATACTTGCAGAGGACGGCGATATCGTAGAGATTACAGAAGGCGGCGCCGCTATAAAAGAGAGGACAGAATCGGGCAAGGTTTTTGTGGATGGCAAGGGTGTAGGCGATGTGGGCGATATGGTTTTAAAAGACAGGAAGCATCTCTCTCAAGACGGTCTGGTAGTTGCCATTCTGGCGCTGAATGAAAAAACAGGAGAGGTTATATACGGCCCTGACATTATTACCAGGGGGCTTGTATTTGAAGAGGAGTCTCCTGAGCTTATTGGCGGAGCTAAAAATGTTGTCATGGCCGTGCTCGGCGCTATAAATATTGAGGCAAAGACAGACTGGCTGGAGGTTAAGGAAGAGATAAGAAAGGCCTTGAGGCGCTTTTTTAACAAGACCCTTGAAAGAAGGCCTGTCATACTGCCGATGATAATAGAGATATAAAATTAGGCTATAGGTTATGGGTTTTCCCTAACACCCATCCCCTATTGCCTATCGCCTGTCTTTATGCTTGACTTGAGTTTTTAAAAGTTTTATTATGATGTTGCTATCGGAGGGTTTTTATGGAACTTGGTATGTTTGAGCAGTTGGAGAAAAAGGTTGAAAAGATTATAGAAAAATGCGATGAGTTAACGAATGAGAACGAAAGACTAACAGGAATGCTGAAGTCAAAGGATGAGAAAATAGATAATCTTACACACAAACTCGAAAAACTGGGCAAGGAAAAAGGATTGGTGAAAGAAAAGGTTGAAACCCTTCTGGAGAGGTTGGGAGGCTTGATTCAAACCACATAAGGCATGCTTGACATGCAAGGGGTATCTTTTTGAAGGCAGTAGAGGTAAATATTCTTGAGCAGAAACTGCTTGTAAAGAGCGAAGATGGCGAAGAGCATGTAAAAAAGATAGCAGATTATCTCAACAGCAAAATAGAGGAGGTTAAACAAAAATCAAAGGCTGTTTCAACACTTAATGTAGCATTACTCGCAGCAATGAACATTGCAGATGATTATCTTGAAACAAAAGAGAAATTAATAAAATTGGAAGGCAGGTCTAAAAAGCTTTCAGAGCTTATAGACAGACGGGTAGACTAAATTCTCCCCTGCTATGTGCGTGATTATAGGATATTCAGAACCAACACTATTAAATAAGGGGACCTTCCCTGACTGTCCGCCGACGTATTCCCATAGTTAGGAAGGGTCGAACGCAGTTATTAAAAGGTACCCACCTATTTATATAGGTTCGAATAACCTGTCAGCACGGCATTAGGGCGGGGGAGAAATGATAAAAAAATTTGGAAGGTTTTTGATTTAGGGAAATGAGGGTATGCTAATAAACGTTGTTTCTTTTATTAAAAAAATAAATTTTCTTATTTGCAAAAGAAAGGATTTTGAAAAATGAATTTGGAGATGGTTTCCGCATCCAGTATCAATTTCCACTGTTTATTTAGCACGTTACCCCTATACCTTGTTCAAACACCTTCCTAACTCGCCACATTAGCTTGTTTAATGTGGGCAGTATAACTTTCAAATACTACAAAAGAAGTGCCATCAATTGCTGAGAAAAAAGATTCTCTGAGAAGAGATATTCTTCAAAAGCGTTTTAAACTGCCGTTTGAGGAAGTTTTTAAATTAAGTTCCATTATCCAAAAAAGGTTTCTGGATCTCAGGGAGTTAAGAAATGCACGACGGCTGGCGCTTTATGCGAGCTTTAAAAACGAGGTTCTTACTGACGATATATTTGAATATGCCATATCTCATGGGAAGGAGGTATTTTTTCCAAGGGTTGTTAGAGGGGAAAGGGGGCTCATATTTTTAAAGGTGCACGGGGAAAAAGACCTTGCTCCTGGTTCCTATGAAATACAGGAGCCTCCCCGCGATGGAAGGGAGACAGCGCCATTATCTTCCTTTGACATTATAATAGTGCCTGGAGTTGCATTTGATACGAGTGGCAACAGGCTTGGATATGGCAAGGGTTATTACGATAAGGCGGTTGAAGATGTAAAGGAAGGGTGCCTTATTGCTGCGCTTGCATTTAATTTTCAGATATTAGACAGGGTCCCTGCAGAAACTCACGATGTAAAAATAACTAAGATAGTTACAGAAAGCAGGGTATTACATATAGAAAGGGGTGAATACATTGGACAGTAACTTATTTATAATACTTTTTGTTATTGCCGGAATTGCAGTTGGTGTGATAGCAGGTTACTTTGCGAGAAAAAAAGTTGCAGAGGGAAATATAGCTGCCGCAAAGAAACTGGCGGAATCCATTGTTGAAGAGGCTCAAAAAGAAGCTGAGATAATAACAAAAGAGGCTACACTTAAGGCAAAAGATAAGCTTTATCAAAGCAAGATTGAATTTGATAAAGAGACGAGGGAGCGGCGTCAGGAGCTCCAGAATTTGGAAAAAAGACTCATAACTAAAGAAGAAAATCTTGATAAAAAGGTTGAGGCCTTGGACAGAAAGGACAGCGATCTTACCAAGAGAGAGAGAAATGTAAGCCAGCAAGAAAGAAAGGTTCAAGATATGGAAAGGGAATATGCCGCCCTCTTGGGGAAAGAGCGTTCTCAATTGGAGCAGATAGCAGGCCTCTCTGCAGAGCAGGCCAAAAAGAACCTTATGGAGCTGATGGAAAATGAGGCAAAGGCTGATGTAGCCAGGTCTATAAAGATGATTGAGGATGAAACCAGAGAGATAGCTGCCAACAAGGTAAGAGAGATTATGGCCCTGGCTATTCAAAGATACGCCGGCGACTATGTTGCGGAAAGGACAGTATCTGTTGTGAATCTTCCCAACGATGAGATGAAAGGGAGGATTATAGGCAGGGAAGGCCGCAACATAAGGGCGATTGAGGCCGCAACAGGGATTGACATTATTATAGACGACACGCCAGAGGCTGTAATACTCTCTGGCCACAATCCGGTACGACGGGAGGTGGCAAAGATAACCTTAGAAAGACTTGTAGCCGACGGAAGGATACATCCTGCAAGGATAGAAGAGATTGTAAGCAAGGTTGAACAGGAGATTGAACAGACCATTAAAGAGGCGGGCGAACAAGCTCTCTTTGATGCGGGCATCCACGGCCTTCATCCGGAATTGATAAAATTGGTAGGGAGGCTTAAATTCAGGACAAGCTATGCGCAGAACGTTTATGTCCACTCTATGGAGGTGGCGTTCATCTGCGGAATTATGGCAGCTGAATTAGGGCTTCCCCAAAAACTTGCAAAGAGGGCAGGGCTTCTCCATGATATTGGAAAGGCGGTTGACCACGAGGTGGAAGGCTCCCATGCAGTAATAGGCGGTGAGCTGGCAAAGAAATACGGCGAAAACCAAAAGATTGTTGAGGCCATTGCCACCCATCACGATGACCACCCTGCATCGCTTTTAGGCATACTGGTTCAGGCAGCAGACGCCCTTTCTGCGGCTCGGCCGGGCGCGAGAAAAGAGATGATGGAGACCTATGTAAAAAGGCTGGAAGACCTTGAAAAAATAGCAACCTCATTCCCTGGCGTTGAAAAGTCTTACGCAATTCAGGCAGGCAGGGAGATAAGGGTTATTGCCAGCAACCAGTCTATATCTGATGAAGGCGCGGTAGTGCTTTCTAAAGATATCGCAAGGAAAATAGAGAAAGAGCTGAATTATCCGGGCCAGATAAAGGTGACCGTTATACGGGAGACGCGCGCTGTTGATTATGCAAAATAGTGAAAAGATAGGAGGTGGGAAGTGGGGAGTAGGAGGTGCCAAAAGCGATTCTAACATCCCACATCCGAGTCTTATAAGGATTTTCTTTATAGGGGATATAATCGGAAGACCAGGCAGGATTGCTGTTAAAGAACTCCTGCCTGATATAATAGAAAAACATGCAATAGACCTTGTCATTGCAAATGGAGAGAATGCTGCCGGAGGATTTGGCATTACCCCTGCTGTTGCAGAGGAGCTTATCGGTCTCAAGATTGATGTAATAACATCAGGCAATCACATCTGGGATAAAAAGGAGATTATAGATTACATCAGAGACAAAAAATGGCTCTTAAGGCCTGCTAATTATCCGGAAGGGGTTCCGGGTTTCGGATGGACGGTATTGAAAACAAATGGAGAGACGAAGGTCGGCATCCTCAACCTCTGCGGGAGGGTTTTCATGGATAACCTTGATTGCCCGTTCAGGGTAGGCGGTGCAATAATTAAAGAAATAATGCGTGATACAAATATAATCATTCTTGACATGCACGCAGAGACAACCTCTGAAAAGGCCGCGATGGGTTGGTTTCTTGACGGCAAGATAAGCGCGGTGATAGGCACGCACACCCATGTCCAGACCGCTGATGAGAGAATACTGCCGCAGGGAACGGCCTTTATAAGTGATGCAGGCATGACAGGCTCCTTGAATTCGGTGATTGGAATGCAAAAAGAGATTGTTCTTGAAAGATTTCTTACGCAGATGCCGAAAAAATTTGAGGTGGCTGCAAAGGATATAGAAATGCAGGGAGTTATTGTATCCATATCCTCAGAAACCGGTAAGGCGGCAACTATAGAGAGAATAAAGGCAGTCTTATGACCAGGGATATTTCAAGCCAACTCTCTGTTATAAAGAGGGGAATCGCAGAGCTTATATCAGAAGAAGAACTGTCAAATAAATTAAAAAAGAGTCTTAAAACAGGCAAGCCTCTCAGGATCAAGGCAGGCTTTGACCCCACCGCCCCGGACCTCCATTTAGGCCACACGGTTCTCATCCAAAAGTTAAAACAGTTTCAAGAACTGGGGCATCATATCATCTTTTTGATTGGCGATTTTACAGGCATGATAGGCGATCCTGCAGGCAAATCTGAAACCAGAAAGCCCCTTACAAACGAGGATGTTGCCAAAAATGCGGAAACATACAGAGCGCAGATATTCAAGATTCTTGACGAAAAGAAAACCGAGATAGTGTTTAACAGCCAATGGATGAATATCCTCTCGGTATCAGACCTTATAATACTCGCCTCCAAATATACGGTTGCCAGAATGCTGGAAAGGGATGATTTTAAAAAACGCTATACCGGCAATAGGCCGATTGCAATCCACGAGTTTTTATATCCCCTTATCCAAGGCTATGATTCCGTAATTTTGAATGCTGATGTAGAGCTGGGGGGAACAGACCAGAAATTTAATCTCCTTGTCGGCAGGGAGCTTCAGCGAGACTTTGGCCAGGAGCCTCAGGTGGTGATGACCATGCCATTGCTTGAAGGTCTGGATGGCATGCAAAAGATGAGTAAATCTCTTGGAAATTATGTGGGGATTACCGAATCTCCTCGGGAAATATTTGGTAAAATCATGTCAATATCTGACGAACTGATGGTTAGATATTATGAACTTTTAAGCTCGCTTTCAAATACAGAATTTGAATCACTAAAAAATGGTTTTAAAAAGGGCGCGGTTCATCCAAGAGAGGCCAAGGCGAATCTCGCAAAAGAGATAGTGGCAAGATTTCATGGAAATGACTCAGCCATAAAGGCAGCTTCTGAGTTTGATAAAATATTTAAATCGAAAGGCATCCCGGAGAATATAGAGGAGAAGACTATAACAATTCATACTCAAGATATAGGAATTATTGACCTTTTAAAGAGCGCTTCTTTAACTCCTTCAACTTCCGAGGCGCGGAGGCTTGTCCAGCAAGGCGGCGTCAACATAGATGGGCAGAGGGTGTTTGATATAAATTTAAGACTTGCCGCCAACAGAGATTATCTGCTGCAGGTGGGAAAGAGAAGATTTGCAAAGGTGAGTATAAAAAATATCTTATAAAAATAACAAAAATACTTGCAATTATTCCTTCCTTACGCTACACTTTGCAAAAATAGGGTGTAAAATAAATGATAGTCCAGTGTGATGGGTGCAATACCAAATTCCGTCTTGATGACTCAAAGGTAAAAGGGCAAGGTGTACGGGTAAGGTGCACTAAATGCCAGAGTGTTTTTACGGTTATGCCCTCTCCCCCCTCTCCTTCTTCTGAAATTCCTGCGAGCCAAGAGGAAACTTTTGATGTCTCCTTCGGGGCAAAACCAGAGTCTGCTCCAAAAACAGCGGCAGTGGATTTCAGCAGTTTTACCGGAGAGCCTGCGCCGCCCAAAAGAGAAGAGGAAAAATTGGAATCCCCACAGTGGGGCGCTGGAGGGATAGACCTCTCTTTTGAAGGAAAGCCAAAGGAAGAACCTAAAACAGAATTCGATATAAGTGTTCCGCCTTCAAAGGAAGAACCATCGTTTTCATTTGAAGAGAAAACAGAGACTCACAAGCCAGAAACGGGCATGGGTGGGTTTGATTTTAAAATAGGAGGGGAAGCCGCTCAATTATTTGAGGCAGAGAAAAAAGAGCCTTCTTCCTTTCAGGAGACAACAGGATTTGGTTTTGATAAAGATTTCGCAGCCGCGCCTGCGCCAGAAAAAATATCCTTTGAAATAGAGCCGCCGCCAAAAGAAGAGGAATTTGTTGTTATATCCCAGACAACAAAGGAAGAGGCAAAAACCGTAATAATGCAGGCGCCGGGGATAGCCGCTTCAGTTCCCAAAGCACCGGAAGAAGGGTTATTAGAAACGGGAACCGGTGAGGCAAAAGAGATATCATTTGAAGTTCCTTCAGAAGGAAAATCAATAATAACCCGCATAATAATTCCTATTGTTGTTTTTTTGTTAGTGGCTGGAGCTGGCCTGTTTTACCTCAAGGCAGGAACAGGATTTTTGCAAAATGTCATCGGCAGCAAGGCAGCGCCGCAAAAGGTTATGGACCTTATTGACCTGAAGGGGTATTATGTGGATAATCCTTCTGCCGGCCGTTTATTTATATTACAAGGAAAGGTAATCAATAACTTAAACAAGCCAAAAGAGGTTAAAGGCATACATGGTATTCTATTTGATAAAAACGGAAAAGAGGTAAAGGATGCATGGGTTGCGCCGGGCAGGATCTTATCCCAGGATGAATTAAATACCATATCTGCGGCTGATCTGGAAAAAAGATTTAAGGACAGAAAAGGCGCAATACCAGCTCAAGGGATAGTTCCTTTTATGGTGGTTTTTCAAAGTATTCCGAATGGGCTGGCAGAGTTTAGCATAGAGATCAGTCAGTGAGAGTAAATTAAAAAATCAAATATCAAAAAATAACAATAAGATACAAATCTTTGTTTTTTATCTTTAAACTTTTAGTTTTTACTCCATCCTTCCCCTCTCTGTAAACTTATCAAATCCGATGTTAAAAGCAGAACTATTGATTTTTGTAAAAAAACTGGCTGCGGACATGTCTTCCTTGCCTGAGTATGATATGATGGTTTCATTGTTAGGCCATAGACTTGCCGAGTTGGAGCCTACAGAGGCAGCCCTTGTGCTGAATGCATTTTATGATAAAATTGTTGAGCATCTGCTTAAACTCAGAAAGGCAAAAGCTGCTATATCCGACCCAAAGGATTTAATAGCAGCTATAGGAGAGGAAAAAGGCAGGCTTATTTATCTTGCCTCTCTGGAACTTGGGTTGAATAAGGTGGGACGGCTTTTTACAGACCTGCCGCCTCATAAGAAAGGTTTAAGCGGTTATGATACAGAAGAGGATGCCAAAATGGAATTCATAACATTGGGAGAGAGAAGGGCGTTGTCAAAGGGTTGGATAAAAGACAAATTGGACAGGCTTTTATCCGATCCTGATCCGATGGTAATTGCAAATCTCTTAAACAACCCGCGGATTACAGAAAAAGAGATAATAAAGATTGCGGCAAAGAGACCAAACTCTCCCAAAATCATAAGGCTTATATCAACACACAGACGATGGGGGATGCGGTATGCAGTAAAAAAGGCATTGGTTCAAAACCCATATACACCGCCGCGCATATCCCTTGGGCTTCTGGAATCTCTTTTTTTGCAAGATTTAAAAGAAGCAGCGAAAGACGGCGGTTTACATCCGCAGGTAAGACACGCAGCGAAAGAACGGCTGGAAGAAAAAGAATAAAACTTTTTGCTTATAGGCTTTTAGGCTGTATTTATGCCTTTTTGCCGGGTTCTTGAGGTTTGGAAGGTGTGGATTCCAGTTTTTCCTTTTGGGGAGTTACATCTATTTCAGACTCAGATGACGCCTTTTTAAAGTTTTTTATAGCCTGGCCAAGGCCTGTGCCTATGCTGGGCAGTTTTCCAACGCCGAATATTATCAAAACGATTACGAGGATAATTATAAGTTCCTGCGTTCCTATGCCAAACATAGAGGCGACCTCCTAAAAGTCTTTATTTAATAGTTGCAGATTCCATTGTCTATGTCAATAAAAATTTTATCAATAAGACACAAAGGTCATTTAATGCCTTTTTTGCTGCTTTCTGTTCTCCTTCACATCGGAATTCTCATCATTATACCTCATGCCAAGCTTCAGAAAAAGATGGCGCCGCGTTTAATACCTGTTGATGTGATAAAACTTCCACAGCCGGCAAAGATACAAGAAAAAGAATCTGGAATCAGAAGTCAGAAGTCGGAAGAAAAGAAAAAGCCTTTACCGCCTTTACCGATTGAATCTAACCCGGCATTAAAACAGGAGAAACGAGAACTATTGCCTAAAGAAGAAAGAGAGATAGAGAAAAAGCCGGAGGCCAGAGGTCAGGAGGCTGAAGGAAACAAAGAGGCGCTGCCTATAGCCCCTCCGCTAAAAGAGGAAAGACCTGTAACTCTATTTCCCCCAAAAGAACGTCTTTCAGAGCTATCAAAGGAGTATGAAAAACAGATGCCTGTTGCAGAGGCAGGTAAAAACCTTTCCTTTGATAGCAGCGAGCCGCGGTATGTTTCATATCTTGAAGGGATGAAGGCCAAAATTTACCATGAATGGGCGTATCCTTATCCTGCTGCGAGGGAAGGCCAGTCAGGGAGACTTTTTGTCCGTTTTACTATTTTAAAAGACGGGACATTGGAAGAGGTGGCGCTTATTAAATCCTCTGGCTATCCGATGCTTGACGATGCGGCGCTATCTGCCATACGATTAGCAGCGCCGTTCTATCGTTTTCCAAAAGGCTTTGGCAGCTTGGAAAGAATTGCCATTAATGCCTCTTTTGAATATATACTGGAATCTTCTGCAATTAGGAATAGGCAATAGGAGAAGATTCCCGTCATGCTCCCCAATATCCCTGAGTGGGTGGAGATTATTGTCAGCCTTATGAGGCTGCAGTTCTACTCCTTGTCTATGATGAGCGATTCTCCTCTCATCTCGCCTGGCTTTTCAATGCCCATTAAATCAAGGATAGTAGGGGCTACATCTGATAATCCGCCTTCTCTCAAAGATACGGCCTTTCTCTCATTATCTATCAGCACAAATGGCACAAGATTGGTTGTATGCGCTGTATGGACATCATGCGTATTATAGTCTATCATCTGCTCAATATTTCCGTGGTCTGATGTGATAAGGGCAACCCACCCAGTTTCTCTGGCAGCAGCAATAACTTTTTCAAGGCATTCATTTATTACCTCACACGCCTTGATAGCAGCCTCCATAATGCCTGTATGCCCCACCATGTCGCCGTTGGCATAGTTTACAAGTATAAATTGATAATCCCCGCTTTGTATTCTTTTTATAAGCTCATCGGTAACCGGATATGCGCTCATCTCCGGCTTTTTGTCATAGGTCGGCACTTCCTTTGGCGAGGGGATGAGAATCCTTTCTTCCAACGGGAATGGTTTTTCAACGCCGCCGTTAAAGAAAAAAGTCACATGTGCATACTTTTCCGTTTCCGCAATTCGCAACTGTTTTATCTTGTTCTTGCTCAAAATTTCCGCAAGGATATTTTTCAAACTCTGTGGAGCAAAGGCAACGGGCAGATTGAAGGTGGCATCATATTCTGTGAGGCATACATAGCGGGCCAGTTTGATTTTCCGGCCCCTGTTGAACCCTTTAAAATCCTCCTGCGTAAACGCCCGCGTTAGCTCCCGAGCCCTGTCTGCCCTGAAATTAAAGAATATTATTCCATCGCCGTCTTTTATAACTGCCGTGGGTTTATTATTGCTGGTTATCACGGTTGGCAGAATAAATTCATCGGTCTCGCCATTTTGATATGCTTCAGCAACAGCTTCAATTGGATTTTTGGATAATCTTCCATTTCCATGCGTCAAGGCCTTATATGCCTTTTCTACGCGCTCCCACCTGTTGTCCCTGTCCATTGCATAATAGCGGCCTGTGATTGCGGCTATTCTGCCAATGCCGATTTTATCAAGCTGCGCCTGAAGATTCTCAATATAGCCTTTGCCGCCGGCTGGCGGCGTATCCCTTCCATCCAAAAATGCGTGAATAAAAACATTATTCAGCCCCTGCTGTTTTGCCATATCAAGCAGGGCAAAGAGATGATTGATATGGCTGTGGACGCCGCCGTCCGACACAAGCCCCATAAGGTGGAGCGCGCCACCAGATTTTTTGATTGCAGCAATTGCATCCAGCAGAGTCTTGTTCTTGAAAAAATCACCGAGCTCTATTTCATGGTCTATGCGGGTAAGCTCCTGATACACAATCCTGCCTGCGCCCATGGTGAGATGCCCAACTTCAGAGTTTCCCATCTGTCCTTCCGGCAGGCCTACAGAGAGGCCGGAGGTTTTCAATTTTGTATGAGGGTATTCCCTGAAGATTCTATCTATGAAAGGGGTTTTTGCGAGTAATTGGGCATTTCCTTGTTTGCGCGGGTTTATGCCCCATCCGTCAAGGACAATAAGAATAAGAGGTTTCATATATTTTACAACCTTTACTTAAATGGACAGAGAATCCGAATTTTGAGAGGATTGAAATAACTTCTTTGCCCGAAAGCTGTTTCAATTTAGGCGACATGAGCAACAGGCTCCATTTCCATAGTTATAAGCAGTGTCGGACCGGGAGCAAATCCAAGCTGTTCAAGGTCTTCTCCCTCTAAATGGAGTTCAACTACCTCTTTGAGGTTTTTTGCCGTTTCATCAATAGTCTTCCCCTGGGTTACCACAGGTATCTCAAGACATTCGGCAACATAGTATTTCTCACCTTTCTTGATAAATGCCTTAATAGTATGCTGAAGGTTTTCTTTCATATTTGCCTCCTTGCTGCTTACTTTACCCTAATCCTTTTATAAAATCAATTGCCTCAATGACAAGGGTTTTTCTTTTTGTGGAGTTCAAGCATCCTGTCAACGAGGGGAATCAACTTTCCCTGAATCAGTGTTCTTTGCGCCAAAAAAATAAATCAGGCGCCTTTTCCCTATGACCCCAAGAGTGTAATAGAGAAACGTTGTCCCTCTTATTTTTTACCGAGC
>JACPZB010000008.1 GCA_016195725.1 Deltaproteobacteria bacterium
GTATATGTCCAATGGCACATCGGGGTTGAGCCGCGCCTCCAACTGCTGTCTGATATAATCATTAAATTCCTTGATTTCCGGCTTGCTCTTAGACTTATCAACAACCAACGCAATCCTCATATTTGCATTGTCAAAAGGCATCTATTTATTCTCTCCATCGGCAAGGACATCTTTTACAATCCTCCTTGCAATCTCAAACGCCGCTGCAATCCTGATTATCTTCACATCTCCCAGACCTTTGAATTGGAGAAACTTTTCAAGGGGCTGGTTTGCCATACCTTTAAAAGAACCGAATTTATCAAGAATTTCTTTTGCAATCTGCTCGGCAGATTTCCCCTTTGTGCCTGTGGAAATAAGTATTGATAAGACCTCTGCGTCGGTTAAAGACTCTGCCCCAAGTTCTCTCAGCTTGCCGCCGGCATGAGTCCATTTAGAATTTGATTGTTGCATAAAAAACCTCCCGTCTATATCTTCAGCCTCGGATCTATAGAATCCCTTATCCCTTCTCCCAAAAGATTGTAGGCAAGCACGGTTATAAATATGGCAATGCCGGGAAACACTGAAATCCACCATGCAATTTCAATATTGTCCTTGCCGATGGTCAGGATATTTCCCCAGCTTGCAGTGGGAGGCTGGACACCGATGCCGAGAAAGCTCAGCGCGGATTCCACCAGCACTGCGCCTGCAATTCCCAATACCGCTGACACAAGCACAGGGGACATGGCATTAGGAAGGATGTGCCTGAAGATAATTCTAAAATCGCTTGCGCCCAATGCCCGTGCTGATAGAACAAATTCCCTCTCTTTCAGGGATAAAAACTCTGCCCTTACAAGCCTTGCCACGCCCATCCATGATGTTATGCCGATAACAATCATGATGTTCCAGATACCGGGTTCAAGCATGGCAATGACTGCAAGGATTAAAAAAAAGGTGGGAATGGAAAGCATGATATCAACAAATCTCATGGTCACCGTATCAAACCAGCCGCCGTAATAGCCCGATAATGCGCCGAGAATTACGCCAATGATTGTAGCGATGCCAACAGCGACGAAACCTACTGCAAGAGAAATCCTTGAACCGTAGATGACCCTGCTCAAAATATCCCTGCCCAGATCATCGGTGCCGAATGGATGGCTTATGCTCGGCGATTCCAGCACATGCTTGACATTGATGGCATCAGGGTTATAAGGCGCGATAAGCGGCGTAAGAACGGCAACGGCAAAAAGACAAAACACTATGATACCGCCGATAACCGCAAGGCGGTTCTTTTTAAACCTGCGCCAAAAGAGGCTTTTAAGAGTTGATTGATTCATCTCGTCCTTATCCTTGGATCCGCCAAAGCATACCCAATATCCGCCAGCAAATTGCCGACCAGCGTCAATACCGCGCCGATGGTCAATATGCCCATGATGACAGGATAATCTCTCATCATCACGGCCTGATAAAAAAGCTGCCCCATGCCGGGAATGCTGAAAATATTTTCAAAAATAACGCTCCCGCCTATTAGCCCCGGAATTGACATGCCAAGCAGGGTTATTACAGGCAAGAGTGCATTCCTCAAGGCATGTTTATATATGACCTTGCTTTCGGCAAGTCCTTTTGCCCTGGCAGTTGTAATATAGTCTTGTCTTACCACCTCCAGCATACTGCTTCTCATATATCGTGAATACCCTGCAAGGCCGCCGAATGCCTCCAGAGTCATGGGGAGAATGAGGTGTTGAGTCCAATCCCAAATCTTTCCGAGGGCGGAAAGATTTTCATAGCCCATAGATTTAAGTCCGGATATGGGAAGCCAATGCAAGTTAACGCCAAAGAGTATCATAAGAAGAAGCGCAAGCCAGAATGTGGGAATGGCAAAACCTATAAACACAACAACTGTCGTAATCTTGTCATAAAGGGAATACGGCCTGACAGCGGATGATACACCTATGGGGATGGCGATAATAAAGATTAAAACCAATGCAAGGGTGTTAATCAAGATTGTGATGGGGAGCCTCTCTTTAATCTTGGTCCAGACAGGCCGCCTGTCAGTGGAAAAGGAATCTCCGAAATCAAGTTTCGCAATTCTTTTAAGCCACAGGACATACTGAATATGTATGGGCTTATCCAGGCCGTAATATTTCTCTAACCGTTCCCTTGCCTCAGGCGTCATCTTTGGATTCAAATCAGCCAGCACATCCGTGGGTTTGCCAGGCGCAAGATGAATGATGAAGAAGGAGATGAGTGTGATTCCAACAAGCGTTGGAATCATCTCAAGGAGTCGTTTGAACAGGTAGGTTATCATTTACGGTATTACCTTATGTTTCTGCATTTCCTTTGGCACATACCATTTGTGAATGTTGTAACCCATGCCGATAAGCGGCGCGGGCTCTATACCTTTGAACCTTGCATGGACAATGGGCGTTGCGTCAGGCACATAGAGAAAGATATAAGGGAGTTCATCCGCCAGTATTTCCTGAATCCTGAAATATGCTTTTTTCCGTTCATCAGTATCAAATGTCCTTCTCCCCTTTTCCAGAAGTTCATCCACCTCCGGGTTATTGTAACTCACAAAATTAAATTCCTTTTCCTTTGTTTTGCTGCTGTGCCATATATCGTATTGGTCAGGATCAAGGCCGAGGCTCCAACCGAGGATAACCGCCTCAAATCTCCGCTTGTCAATAAATTCATTTATAAAGGTTGACCATTCCAGAGTTCTTACCTTTACCTTAATCCCAATTTGCGCAAGCCTCCACTGTATGATGGTGGCTGTATTTATCCTCACGTTGTTTCCCTGATTGGTGAGGATGGTAAATTCAAAGGGTCTGCCGTCTTTGTCCAAAATCCCATCGCCATCCGTGTCCCTCCATCCTGCCTCTGTTAGAAGTTGTTTTGCTTTGTCGGGATTGTATTCATATTTTTTTACATTCGGATTATACGACCATGTGTTGGGAACAAACGAACCTGTGGCAGGGCTTCCGAGCCCAAACAAAACGCCGTCAACAATCTCCTGCTTGTCTATGGCATAGGCAATGGCCTGACGAACCCTTTTATCGGAAAACCACGGATGTTTTTCAATGCACCGGCCTGTATTTTGTTCCCGTTTTAAACAAAGGTTGAAACCCATGTAGGTATAAGCAGGCGCCGGGTACCGGTATTTTTTAAAATTCTTTTCAAAGTAAGCCGTATTCGTCTGTTTTGTATATTGAATCGGCGTAAGGCCCATCCAGTCTATGTTGCCTGCCTTGAGTTCCAGAAACATGGTGGCAGGGTCGGGTATGATGCGGTAAACATATCGGTCAATATACGGCCTTCCTTCAAAGTAGTCATGGTTTGACTCAAGCACAACTTCCTGGCCCGGAGTCCATTTCACAAATTTATACGGTCCCATGCCGACTGGCTGTCTTCCCAGTTCGCTCTTTGTTATATCTTTTCCTTCCAGCAGATGTTTTGGAAGCACAACTACATTTCCCCATGTGGTTAACGCAGGGGCAAATGGTTTTTCATAGGTTGCCTTGAATGTATATTTATCCAAAACCTCCGCCTTTTTTACCTGCTTAAAATCTTCTGAATATGCGGTGGGCGTTTTTTCATCTATGATGGTCTTAAAACCATACATCACATCATCCGCGGTAAATTCAGCGCCGTCAGTCCACTTGATTCCTTTTTTGAGATGAAAGGTAATGGCAAGGCCGTCTTTTGAAATATCCCACCTGTCTGCAAGGTTTCCTACAAGGGTGAGGTCTTTGTCATATTTTACCAGACCATTGATGATAAGGCCTGCCACATCGTGGGATGACGCATCGCCTGCAAGCATGGGAATCAGGATGCTCGGCTCTCCGATTGTGCCCTCCACAAGGGTATCGCCATAAGCAGGCGCAGTATCGTTATTGGCGGTCTGCACCGCATTGGCTCCTTTATCTATTTTGACGCAGCCAGAAATAAAAAGAAAAGAAAGGAAAAATGAGAGGAGCAAAATGTGAATAACCGAATAAAGAAAAAACAATCTTTTAATAGTTTCTAATTTTTGATTTCTGATGAACATGCGGCATAAAATAACTCAATTAAGTCCTTTTTGCAATATGATTAAAAATAAAAAAACCCCTGTTTATTCCAGAGGATTTTTATGCTTAACCTTACAAGATACTTAATCAGCAGAATTTAACTCATGTCTTCTTTTTGTTGAAACCTTGGTCTCCTTATAGGTAATCTTGCCTCCCGCCACCTCTCTTAAAGCAGTAACAATAGCACGATTATCTGCTTGCACAAAAGGTTTTGCACCCCTCAATAATCTTTTTGCCCTTTCTGATGTAATCACCACAAGTGCAAACCTGCTCGGCACCTTTTTCAGACTGTCTTCAACTGTTATTCTTGCCATATCATAATACCTCCCTTTTAAGATTTACGATTTCAGATTTAGGATTTAAGATTAAGGTTCAAAACTTAAAACCTAAATCCTAAAACCTAAAACTTATTTCGTAAATTTATCAATCCAGCACCTCACGATAAAGCCTTTGAACCTGCCCAAGCATTCTTTCTCTTCGGCTTCTTTCAGCAAAGATAATTGATTTAAGTCTTTCAAAAGCCTCCTCAATATCATGATTGATAATTATAAAATCATACTGAACAGATTCCCTTATCTCAGTCTTTGCACTTTCTAATCTGCTTGCTATGGCCTCAGGACTATCTTTACCTCTGTTTCTAATCCGTTCTTCACAGACCTTTATCGATGGCGGCAATACGAATACAAATACTGCTAACCACTGACTGCTAACTGATAGCTGCTCTCTTACCTGCCTTGCGCCCTGAACATCTATATCAAGAATTATATCTAAACCCTTTCTAAGAAGGACATGAATATCATTCCGAGAGGTTCCGTATCTATTTCCATGAACCTCTGCCCATTCCAGAAATTCATCTTTATCAAGCATCTTCTGAAAAACCTGCGGTTTTACAAAATGATAATCAATATCGTTCTTTTCCCCTTCTCTGGGAAGCCTCGTAGTGTAGGAAATAGAATGCCTCAAATCGGAAAAATAGTCAACCACCTTCCTGCAAAGCGTTGTCTTACCGGCGCCCGAAGGGGCAGAAACCACAAAGAGGCAAGAGGCAGGAGGCGAGAAGCAAGATTCATTTCTTGCTTTTTCCTTCTGACCTCTGACTTCTTGCTTCTTGCTTCTTGCTTCTTCTTCACTCCACATTCTGCACCTGCTCCCGTATCTTTTCCAATTCCGCCTTTGCCGATACAACAAAATTTGCCAACTCAAAATCATTGGCCTTGGAGCCAATGGTGTTTATCTCCCTTAAAACCTCCTGACACAGAAAATCCATTTTTCGGCCAACCGGCTCATCGTTAAGGAGCATATCTTTCAACTGCATTAAATGGCTTTCTAACCTCACTAACTCCTCTGTAATGTTGCTTCTCTCTGCAAAAATGGCGACCTCGGTTAATAATCTCGTCTCATCTACACTCGCATTACCCAAAACATTAGCCATCCTTTGCTTTAATTTCTCTTTATATGTCTCTGCCACAACAGGCGCCCGTACTTCCATGTTTGAGGCAATGTCTTCCATGCAATCAAGCCTTGAAACAATATCCTTTGCAAGGGCAGCCCCCTCTTCCGCTCTCATTTTTATCAGGGAGTTTATTGCAATCTCTAAACCGGTTCGCAGTTCCTCCCAATCCCTTTCAAAATCATGCTCTGTCTCTACCGAAGAAAATATATCCTTGAATTTCAAAAGCAGCGCTATATCTATTTCTTGCTTAAGCCCAAGACTTGTCTTCAACTCCTGAAGAGCGCCAAGGTAATGCCTGGCCAATGGAATATTTGCCTTTACTGTTCCTGCTGTTTCTCCAGCAGATGTAATTGATATATAAAAACAACCTCTGGCGCAGGACCGTTTTACTGCATCCCTTATCTTGTTTTCCAACAAAAAGAATCTGTCAGGGACTTTGATATTGATATCTATAAAGCGATGATTTACGCTTTTTAATTCCAGCGAAAATCTGTCTTCCCCGATTGAAAATTCGGATATGCCATAGCCTGTCATGCTCTTAGGCATCCACAGGTTCTCCATTTTGCAATTGGTGAACATACCGTTCTCTGACCCCTTTAAGCAATCTTCTCATATTATCTTCTGCATAGTCTGGAAATGTCCATTCCAGCGCTTGAAAAGCGCCAAATCTATAGATAAGTGTCAAATCGGCATATACTCCACTGTTGAGATATATTCGATGAGAGAAATTCTTGTGGCTTGCGAGAACCATCTTTTCCAGAGAAATATATCCGGGGTCTATATTGACTATCCTCTTGCCGCCTCTAGTCAAATATTCGTTCTCGATGGAATTGGTAAAAAGTTTTATATCAGACATGGAGTCTGGCTTAATAAGTTTTTCAAATGATGCAAGCTTCCTGAATAACCCTGCGCCCATTTCTTTCTCATAATAATCAGTATGATTAAAATTCAGCCTTTCGCTTATAATATCTATGCTGCCAAATTTATCCCCCAGTTTTTTTAAGACAGGTTTAAGAATTCCCTTATCGCCTGTTATAAGGCTGATTATCAATTTGACTAAATTCGGTTCTTTGGGCCTGCTCATCTTTGCTTCTTCGCGCCTAAACCGTCCTCCAACACGCTCTTTAATTCTGCCGGCGTAACCGTGGCTGTCCCGACCTTGCCGACAACAATACCGGCTGCAAAGTTGGAGATTACTGCTGCCTCCTTAAAGTTTGCGCCGGATGCTATGGCAAGAGCCATTGCGCCGATAACAGTATCACCTGCGCCGCTGACATCATAAACCTCTTTTGCAACCGTAGGGATATGCGTTATACCGCCATTATTTTCAAACAAACTCATACCGTGTTCACCCCTTGTTATGAGAACCGCATCACTTCCCAGTTTATTGAGAAGCACCTCACCTGCCCGCAGCAAGCTTGAATCGCTTTCAATATCCACACCAGAGGCCTGAGATGCCTCATCATTGTTTGGAGTTACTATTGTTGCATATTTATAATAATCAAAATGGCTGACCTTTGGGTCGACGGCAACCGGCTTGCCCTTTCCTTTGGCAGTGGTTATTACCTCTTCTACCAATTCCTCAGATATTATGCCTTTGGCGTAATCTGATATGACGACGGTATCAACTGAACTTAATTTTTCTTTTACATAGTCTATTATGAGCTTCATGGTATCCAGATGTATTTTATCTTTTTTCTCCCTGTCAAACCTTACCACTTGCTGGCTGTGGGCTATAACCCGAGTCTTTACCGAGGTCGGCCTGCTTTCTTCAACAATAACACCGTCTGACGGTATCCCCTTCAACCGAAGCTCATGCACAAGATTTTTGCCCATATCATCCCTCCCAACAACGCCGCATACGAGAACCTTACCTCCGAGACTGTAGATATTATTTACGACATTGGCGGCGCCGCCCAGCATCAGGCTTTCTCTATTAACCTCTACAATAGGCACAGGGGCCTCCGGCGATATGCGCCTTACTTTGCCCCATATAAAGTGGTCCATGACAAGATCGCCTATAACAAGAATAGTCGCCTTTTTAAAATTATTGAGCAGATCCATCCCTCGTTTCATTTTTAAAATGGACTTCATTGTTTTCCTTTTCCATAGTCACCGACCTTTAGGTCGGCAATGGCGGGTCTAAAGACCCGCCACTACGAGGGACTGGGGGGATTTTCATGTCCCTTGGCGAACCGAAGGCTCACGGAAGCTTCACATCGTTCCCTCAATGAGCCTTAAAAATTTTTCCACACTTTTTTCTATGGTGTAGTTTTCAACAGTCGTTCTCGCTCGTTTACCTGCAGCCAGTCTTGTCTCTGCATTCAGCAAGGGTGTAATCCTTGAAGCCAATTCCTCAGGGTTTGCAGGGTCATTTACAATCATGCCGTCTTTTCCGTCCGTGAGGATTTCCGATACCCCATTTATCCTTGATGTTACCACCGGCAACCCGGCTGCCATTGCCTCAAGGCAGGCATTGCTAAACGGCTCATAAATAGATGGAAGGACAAAAATATCGGCAGCGCAGTAATAACCATTTATATCTTTGGCAGGGCCTATAAATTTAACATCTGCCCCAACCCCACATCTCTCCGCAATATTCCTGTACGTTTCAATGTGCCCTTTTCCGACAACAACCAGTTTCAGCTCTTTATATCCATCTCTCTTTAAAATACCCAGCGCCTCTATGAGAAATTTCATGCCCTTTCTTTCAAAGCCAGAACCGACAAACAAGAGCATGATTTCACTTTTTATATTAAGTCTTTCTCGATAGGCACTTCTAATCTTGTCTCTCTCACAAGGGTTAAATGTCTCAAGGTCAATTCCATTATATATAACACAAATCTTTTCCTCAGGCAATTTGTAATGCCTTATTATCTCCTCCTTGCCACGCACGGAATTTGCCACGACAAACTTTAATCTCTTGCTCTGAAAAAGCCTTTTTTCAAGGCGAAGCAGTGTAAGATGAAGCGGATTCAGAAAAGTAATAATCTTTTTTATGACCCTTGACCCTTGACCCTTGACCCTTGCCTTTTCTCTCTGTATCAGCCATTCCCTGTGGCATCCGTCGCCTGCCCGGTAAATATCCTGATACAAAGTCCTTTCAAAACTTATCACCACATCAAGGTTTGCCTTTTTTACGACTAAGGAGGAGTTTATGGCAAATGATAATATTCGCAAAAATGATGGGCCAAATGTTTTAATCTTGTGGAATATCAGCTTTGACCCCTGCTTACTGCTTGCAGGGGCATGGTTTTGACCCACCGCTGCTATCCCCTCACCCTGACCCTCTCCCGCAAGGAGAGAGGGACGCATTTCTCTCTCCTCCCTTGACGAGAGGGGATTAAGGGGAGGGTGAGACTTTTCATCCCACTTTGCCGCAAAGATATGACAGGTGTGTCCCCGTTTCAAAAGTTCATCAATGAATCGGGAAAGAAAAATCTCAGCCCCGCCATAAGGGGTATAACGCATCCTTATAAGACCGATGTCCAAAATATACTATAACCTCGCCATCATTGTTATATTCACTGCCCGCATGATTCCGCTAACATATTCACTGCATCTAATGCATCATCAACCGATATATTCTCTACACTATCTTCTGATTCAAGCACTATGCTTTTCGTTTTCCATGGATGCCAGGACTGCGCTTTTCCCTTGGTCATCAGCGCAACGGTCGGTTTCTGAAGAGCGGCTGCTATATGCAGGGAGCCTGTGTCCAGGCTGATAACCACATCCGACAAAGAAATGGCGGCAACCAATGCTCTCAGTGCAGATGTCGGATAGCCTTTTACCTTCCCATCAAACCGGCGAATAATAATATCAGCCGCCTCATCATCTCCCGGGAAAGTTGAGCTATTCATAGAACCGGGAGACCATAATAAGAGCACATGAACAGTATTCTGAGCCAGCAACTTTTCAATAAGGGTTATAAATTTTTCGATAGGCCATTTATTTTTCTTTATTCTAGCGCTTATCGCTACTGCCACAAGTGGCCTACCTGCATTTGCATAACTGGCAGTTTTGAAATCTTTAAATTTGCTTTGTTCCGAAGAACTTGGTGCTAAAATCAACCCGCCGGGATCAGTCTCTATCCCCAATGGTCTTATGAGGTTGAATGTTTTTACCACTTCATGCGCATGCTCTGAGGGAGAAACAATTCCTTTATTATAAAGAGAAAACTTCTGATTTTTTTTCAAATATCCTATCCGCACCTTTGCGCCGGTCAGAAAGGTATATCTTTCAAGCCTTGGAGAATATGAACCGCAGCCAATTGCCACATCATATCTCTGTTTTCGTATTTTGAAAATGAGTTTCAGATTGCTCAACCAAACTGACAATCTGTTTCTATTTTTAAAATGTTTTGCCTTTTCATAAATATATATCGTACCTACATCGGGATTATTTGCCAGCGCATCGGCATTATAGCTATTTGCTAAAACATCTATCCTTGCTTGAGAAAATTTTTTACGCAACGCATGGATAGCCGGTGTTGTGCAGATAATATCGCCTATGTTGTCGCGACGGATGAGAAGAATTTTTTTAATAGTCGTTACATCTATTATATTCATAGACAACTAATGTAATCGCAGCCAGCATAAATGTAAGAACTCCGTAGGTTTCTTCCCAGAGCCCGTTTGCAGTATTTATTATGGCGTAAGCCACGAGAACACCCA
Organism: Deltaproteobacteria bacterium; assembly: GCA_016195725.1. Taxonomy (GTDB): domain Bacteria; phylum Desulfobacterota; class GWC2-55-46; order UBA9637; family UBA9637; genus UBA10170. The sequence goes on from JACPZB010000008.1 coordinate 10,173, forward strand.
CTACCCCGTATTTTACAAAACAATTCAATTCATCATCTGCCCCCTGTCTTATTATTTTTACAATCTTTATAAAAACCGTAACCCAGAATAAAATAAATGCCGCCAACCCCACTATTCCCACCTCAAAAAGCATCTGCAGCGCAAGATTATGCGGATTAGCTCTTCCATATCCTGCCTTCTCAAAATAATCATATGTCTCTGGCCATTTTTCCTTCCACCTCTCTAAATAGCCATCTTCCCTGGCGACTGTTGCTATCTTTTTCCAACCATAACCATGACCAACGACGGGGCTCACTTTTATCATATCGACTGTCCCCCGCCATATGTATCCCCTGCCGCTTAAGCCTACATTACTTGTGTAGGTCTGGAAAGAAAACAACGTTTTGTGCCTCTCAAATAATTCAGGCTTTTTAAAATAAGTAACAAGTCCGACTCCAAGAACAACAGCAAGTATCATTGCAAGCATTTCATATCTTTTTGACATCACAATCATAAAAATAACTGACAATAAAACTGCAATTAATGTTGTCCTTGAACTGTAATAGAGCCACACAAGCGCAAATTCTGCCAGCAGCATACTCCAGAAAAATCCTTTGATTGCCAACTTATCTCTTGAACTCAAGAGATAACCGAGGGTAAACGGCATATAAAAAGCCGCATTGAGGGCATACCCCCCTAAAAAAGTCTCTTTGTTTGCCTTTGCCTCAAGGATGTTGAAGAGAGCGGCAGGGGGGTTTTTAATAAGGATAATAAGAGTTACTGTAATAAAACTTAAGACGACCGCATACAATAATGATTTAAGTTTTTTAAGGTTTCTGAATTCAGTCAGTATTATAAAGAATACAACAAACTGGCAGAGGAAGTTTTTTCGGAACGCATTAAGGCTGTCAATCTTATAATCGCTGAAAACAATACTGATGAGAATAGCGCCCAGCAACAGGAAAAGGGCTACTATGGCACTGTCTTTCCCGTTAATCTCATGGAATACAACCCCGGCGCCTCTTCTTGCAATCTTGATCACAAAGAAAAGCAGCATGCCGTAAAAGGCAATATTTCTTATGCCCGCAAAATGATTAAAGGGCTGGAAAAAGATGTAGATTAAAGCAAGCGGCGGAATAAGGGCATAGAGCCTCTCCTCATATTTAAGCCAGAAGTTTTGAAACACCTTCAAAAACCTCCTCTATTGTTATATCTGTTATGCACTTTCTGTGTCCATATCTGCAATTATACGGGGCTTTAAATGTATGTGAGCATGGAACGCATGAAAGTTTTTTTTGAATTATAAAAACCTTCTTGCCTGTCGGTCTCTGGTCTTCCATATCGGATGGCCCGGCAATGTCAACAAGCGGTATATTTAAGGCATCCGCCATGTATATAACGCCTGTATCAACGCCGACAAAAAACGATAATCTTTCAATCAGCGCAGGCAGTTCGCTGAGGCTCAATCTGCCTACTGCATTTACTACCATATTCTTCTTTTCCACCATCGTCAGTATCTTGTCGGAAACATCACTGTCCTTTTCAGAGCCGATAAGTATTATCTTCACACCCAATTCAGTTATTAACTTGTCGGTAAGAGCCGATATGTTTTCTGCGCCCCACTCTTTCAACCTGTTTCCGCTTGTGACGGCAAGGCCAACCAAGCCCCCCTCACCCTGACCCTCTCCCACAAGGGGAGAGGGAAACCGAGAAGTATCCCCTCCCTTGATGGGAGGGGCGGGGCACCCATCCGAAGGATGGGTCGGGGAGGGTGACAAATTTTCATCCTTTTTTATGAGCTGGCGGCTGATGACCGTTTCATTTAAAAACCTTTTCACTCGACTATCGGCATCAGGAGATTTAAAAACATCCTTTGAAATATCGTTATCATTTATGCCGATCGCCTTGAGCATTTCCATGTATGTCTCCACCACAAGCCTGCCTCTTATATGTTTTTCAAGATGAGTGGAAAACATCGATGCCAACCTATAAGTAATTCCTGAAAAGCTTGTCCCCGCAGGTTTTAAGCGGGGATCCGGCATAACAGAAACTCTCACAGGAACAAGTCCCCAGAGCATGGCCAGGGTAAACGGGACATTGGGATTGAGCGACACTACAATATCATACCTTCCATTACGAAACATTTTTGCCAAACGCATCTTGCCTGCAAATCCTTTATAGAAGCCATTGTCTAAAGAGATTATTTCGTTTATATACGGATTATATTCAAGCAGTTTTCCGGCAACAGGATTTACCAGCACAGAGAGATGCGCATCCGGGTATTTCTTTTTAACCGCCCTAAAAACAGGCGTGGAGCATATAAGGTCGCCGATCTTGGCAGTCTGGATTATTAAGATTCGCTCTCCTGCCTGCTTTTGTAAAAACGAAGTAGCAGGGTGGGCTTTGCCCACCGATAATTGGCGGGCGCAGCCCGCCCTACTTCGTTTTTTTAAAAACAACAGAATATAAACAACTGGTGAAAACAGATAGGTCAATATTATATAGAGCACTTATCCCAAAACCTCTTTAAATATATTACTAACACCATTTACATATTTATCAATTGCAAACCTTTCTATCACCCTCATTTTCCCCTTTTCACCCATACGGTTTCTCATGTCGCTGGAAGCAATAAGTTTTGTCAGGACATTTGCAAGCATGTGTGAATTTTTCACAGAAACTATAAAACCTGTCACATCATTGACAACAAGCTCTGCAGGGCCGGTTATATTGCATGCAACCACCGGCTTGGCCATAAGCATAGCCTCAAGGATAACCCTCGGAAGTCCTTCATTTTCAGACGGAAGAACAAATATGTCCATGGCATTGATGTATGAAATTGCATCAGTTTGAAAACCTGTAAATATCACATTATCCTGCAATCCCATTTTTAAAACCTGCTTTTGAAGGTTGTCTTTTTCAGGGCCGTCACCGACAATTATGCACTTGAAATACCCCTCACCCTGACCCTCTCCCGCAAGGGGAGAGGGGACTAAAAAAGCCTCTCCTCCCTTGACGGGAGGAGACTGAGTGGAGGGTGAAGGGGAGCTTGCATTTTCATCCGGTATCTGTAATTTGACAAACGCTTCAATTAAATCATTTATTCGTTTTCTTTTTACCAGAGAACCAACCGTGCCTATTAAAATATCATCCTCTTTGACCCCCCATTGCTTCCTTATTTCTGAAACTGCCGTCGCCGGTTTGACATTAGGGTCAATGCCGTTGTAAACCACTTCGCATTTTAACGCATCAACCCCTTGCGCCACAAACATTTCTTTAACACCTTGCGAAACACATATCATTTTAGTAAGCCAGTTATTTACCGCATTTACCTCAACCCTATGCAACTCCGCGCCAATGCGGCTGTGCTGGATGCAGGGGATATTCAGAGCCTTTGCCGCCATGATGCCTTCAAGGTTTGACGAGGGCTGGTTATTCATGTAAAGAAGGTTTACCTTAAGCCTTTCTAAAATTTCCGCCATCTTTCTTGCATTTGGTTTAATTCTGAAATGATAATCAATCAAAAATATAAAATGCCTTTTCAACTTCTTGCTAAAAAAAAATATTAACCTGCTTGCCTCTTTTAACAGTTTCGATACAACAGCTTGTTTGTTTTGCTCTAAAAGCAAAAAATCTATTCCAAGTTTTTCAATCTCCGCCTTTATGTCAGACTCATTACCCTTTTTATAATTATTGTAAAATAAAGCTGTAAAATGATATTTGTTTCTATCTATTCCCCGATTGCTGCCTTCGGGGACAAGCCTTTTTAACAGTTCAAGGAGGCTGTTTGTTCCGCCACCCCATTCTTTGCCAGTATCAAGAATCAGGATTTTATAGGACATTATCTTGCAATAACCTCTTTTGTTTTTTCAAGCACATATTCGGCCAGTTTGACATTGCTTAAATTATCTTTTGCGAACTCATATCCTTTTTGAGCAATCTCGGCGCTTTTGGCAGGATGGGACAGATAGTAATCGGCAAGGCTCTCCATGTTTTTAAGATCATTATCAATAAAAGCGCAGTTCTCGCCGTCTTTTAAACCGATTGCAAGCTCTATGGTGGGGCGGATATAAAATACAAGGCCACCGCATAGCAGCAGTTCATAATGCTTTGGCGTATCCCAGCTCCTTCCATCAGGGCTGATGCATATTTTAGAACGTTTCAGTAATTCATAAAATTCGCTCTTTGAACGTCTGCCGCTTTTGGGACTGATGACTTTATATTTTGTCTCAAGCCTGTCAAGCAGCGGCAGTATCATCTGACGGGTGTAACTCATGTAGACGCCGCCGAGAAAGGTGATATCTATGTCACGCTCGCTGAACGGCCTGATTTTATCTATATCGGTAAAAACTGCAATTGAGTCCAAATCGTACGAAAACCAAAACGGCCTTAGCTTTGCGGCAAAATCCATTAACTCTTTATTGGCCAGCTTAAAAAGCCTAAAACAAAGAAATCTGTTAAAAGGCAGCTCCCTTTTAAAATACAGCGCGCAATTCTCAAGCAGGTCATAATCTACCCGATGGATAAATGGGTCATCAAGGTCGTCAATCACAACAATGGGCGGAAGCTGGATGCCCTGCTTGAGCCAGTCAACGACCAACGTGCCGCCCATTTTATATTTATTTGATTCAAGCGAGTATTTAATCTTGCGTGATATCCGTGATAACAATCCGTGCCTTCCACCCTTATAATCGGCATGACAGACTGTTGTTATGATTAAATCATACTGCCTACTCTTTAGCTTTCTCACCATACTCCCATATTCAGGATAAGAAATATTGACATTGTCAAACTTAAGCTGATAGGTGCCGGTATGTCCGTAACTCTGTCTCAGGATATTCGGATAATGGTCAAAATCCACACCGATTTTTTGCAAGCCCAAAACAAGGAAATCCACCCCATTCAACGCATCTCTTTTAGGAGTGCCTATAAAAAGGATATTCATATAAGCCTATTCGCCGCTCTTCAAAATAGATTGATATAATTTTATATATTCTTCTGCCATTCTTCTATAATGAAACTTTTCCTCAACCCTTTTTAAGCAATCTGCCGCCCGAATTTTATCAACACTTTTGATCGCTTCTATCATTTCGCTTATGCTCTCACACAGAAAGCCATGCCTCCCATTTTCTATAATCTCAGGCATGGCGCCGTTATGTGTTGTAATAACCGGCGTTCCGCTTGCCAGTGCCTCTATAGTAACAATGCCGAACGGCTCGCACCATTGCGTGGGGAATATGAGGGCCCGCGCCTTTGCAAGAAGCATTGCCTTTAACTCTCCACCCACAGGACCGACGTAAAGTATCTGGTCAGAAAGCCTTCTTTTTAAA
>JACPZB010000100.1 GCA_016195725.1 Deltaproteobacteria bacterium
CAAGGCGAGGGTTTTTCTCTCATTCCCCGAAGGGGACAATAAAGATGACAGGTGACAGGTAATGATATGATATTATATTTTATCACATACTTTGTAATCTTCATTACCATTCTATTTATATTATCTGCTTTGCTTTCTGTTTTATTAAGAAGAATTTATATGGCAAGAAAATACAGGGCACTTGATATTGAGAGGGCAAAATATTCCCCTCTTATAGCCTCACTTTCCGATACAAACGAAGCTTGCAATATAACCGCTCTTGAACAAAAAACAGGGTCTCTTGGATGGCTGGCAATAGAAGACCTTCTGTTTAATGCCCTTAAAGCCCCCTGTTCCAATCAACAAAAGATATTTCAATGTTTTGATATGCTCGGTTATGTAGACTATTATATCAATAGACTCAACAAGGATAATAAATGGACACAGGCCATTGCTGCGGATAAACTCGGCAGGATACGGTGCAGGAAGGCATTACCCGATCTGCTTCATGCACTGCAATCAAAACATAAAGATGTCAGGAATATGGTCACTTATTCCCTCGGTGTCATACAAGATGAAAAAGCGATTCCTCATTTGATGATGCAGTTGAAGCAAACTATTCAAAAAGAGGAAGAGGTTTCGCTACGTATTGTTAAGTCAACCTTTATCTCTTATGGAGAAGCTATAATACCCGCCTTGCTCTCGGAACTTAAAGACCCATCCTGGCAAATAAGGTCTACTGTAGTTGATATCCTCGGAGAGATAGGTTCGCCTGCTGTTGTTCCATATCTTATAGAGTGTTTAAAAGACCCTGAACAGGATATTAGGGCAAAGGCTGCAAAGGGGCTCGGCAATATTAAAGACCCATCAGCCATTCCACCGCTCATTAAAGTTCTTGAAGACAATTTCTGGGTGGTGCGGCTCCATGCTACAAGGGCATTAGGGTCAATCGGAGACCTGTGCGTAATTGATGATGTCAAGAGAAAACTTAGCGATAGAAATTGGCAGGTAAGAAGGGTTGCGGCAGAGGCCCTCGGTAGAATCGGAGGCAATTCTTATCTGGCGCTTATGAATGTCTTTTTAAATAGCAACGATAATTACGCAAAGGAGCAGGCTGCGGATGAGATTGAGCGCGCAGGCATTATAAAAACCCTTGTAACCGCTCTTTTAAAACAAGAAAAGGATACAACTGGTTTGGATAAGATAAATATATTGAAAAATATCTTATCTCAAGCTGGGATTAATAATAGTGAAAAGGTTAATAAAATTACCCCTGATACATTTTTGGAGATAGTTAGAATGTTAAGTCTCATTGATCGCAAGGGATTAAGAGAAATCTTTGATAATACAATAGGAAAAGATTTTAGTTCAGTGGAGATAGAAAAGGCCATTAATGAAATAGAAAGGTTTTGCAAAGACAACAGCATGTAAGTTTTTTTATAAGGTTATTTGATGAGTCTTTATTTGCAGAAATTTATACTCTGGTTTAACTATACAGTAATAGGCTATTATACGATTGCTAATGGAGTATACTTTATTTTACTCATAACAGCCATATGGGTGATTATATTACACCAGTTGCGCCTGAGTTACGGCAGGTATCACGAATCAATACACTCGTCTGTTGCGCCGCCTGTAAGTGTGCTTCTTGCTGCATATAATGAGGAGTTAAATATCGTAGAGAGTATAAGGTCGCTCTCGCAGCTTAACTATCCTGCTTACGAGATTATAGTAATAAATGATGGCTCAACAGATTCAACGTTAAAAAGACTGATAAGCGAATTTAACCTCCAGAGAATAAATCTTGTATACCGCGCAATTGTTCCCACATCTCCTATAACGGGATTTTATGTGAGCCCGAGTATGCCAAATTTTATCATGGTAGATAAAACACATACCGGAAAAGCCGATTCATTAAATGTTGGAATAAATGTATGCCGCTCACCATACTTCTGTTCAGTAGACGCAGATTCTATACTTGAAAGAGACGCCTTGTTAAGACTTATGAGGCTCATTGTTGAAGATACGGAACTGGTTAAGGCAACGGGCGGCATAGTGAGGCTTGTAAATGGAAGTGTTGTAAAAGATGGCAAGTTATTGGAGATAAAACTCCCAACGGACAGTTTATCCAGACTTCAGATTGTGGAATACACAAGGAGCTTTCTTTTTGGGAGGGCCGGCTGGAGTAATATAAATTCACTCCTTATCATATCAGGCACATTTTCTATGTTTCATAAAAGGACCGTTGAGGCAGTGGGTGGCTATAGCCTTAAAACTGTCGCGGAAGATATGGAACTTGTCGTGAAGCTTCATAAATATCTATTGGATTCTAAACAGAGGTATCGTATTAAATTCGTCCCGGATCCTATATGCTGGACAGAGGCGCCAAAAACCTTTACAATGCTCCGAAGGCAGAGAAGAAGATGGCATACTGGACTTGCTGAGTCAATTTATCTATACCGTGGAATGCTCTTTAACCCTCGTTACGGCAGGATAGGCCTCTTTGCCCTGCCCTATCAATTATTTGTTGAGTTCCTTGGGGGGGTTGTTGAGATCAGCGGATATTTTGTCGTAACTATCTCGTTTGTCCTTGGAATCATCAATAAAGAATTTTTTATGCTCTTTCTTATCATGGCGATCCTTGTTGGCATCTTTTTCTCGACAGGCGCAATACTCCTTGAAGAGATGACCTACAGGAGGTATCCAAATTTAAAGGACTTGTTTATTCTGCTCCTGTATGGGGTATTAGAAAACTTCGGCTACAGACAGCTCAATGCATGGTGGCGCACAGAGGCAATATTCAAATATCTCTTTTCAAGGAAAAGTAAATGGGAATATGTGCAAAGGCATGGTTTTGAACCGGATATTTAGGGAAGAGGTATCTGATGAAGGGTTTTTTGATAATTATAATTTTTTTAGTATTGTTTTCTATCGTTACTTTTTGTCCCAATGATACTCAGGGGGCAGCAAGAAAGGCCGTGCAAGATTCGCAAGAATATGGAAATGATATTTTAACAGAAGAACCGGAAAATCTGGAGGCAATTATAAACGCCGCCCGCATTTTGAAATCACAAGGCCGATATAAAGAGGCAATTCCGTTATTCGCAAATGCTGTAAAATTTGCCGCCCCCGGGAGAAGGGATGAGATTAAACTTGAACTTGCAGCAGTTTTAGCCTGGAGCGGGGAGTTTGAGGAATCCATAAGAATCTTTACAGAGGTTGTTGAGGCAAACCCATTCAACATGGAAGCAAGAAAGGGGCTGGCAAGTAGCTATGGGTGGGCCGGTATGCATGATAAGGCTATAGAGGAATATAAATCAATCCTCAATTTAAAACCAGAAGACACTGAGGCGAAGCTCGGTCTTGGGAGGGTATTATCATGGAAGGGCAATCTGGACGATGCGGTAGAAATCTATCTGAGTGTATTAGAAAAATGGCATGATAATGGAGAGGCAAGGCTGGCGCTTGCAAATGTATTATGGTGGAAGGGGGACTTAGAAAGTTCTCTAAAAGAAGCAGACTCCCTCCTTCTGAAAGACCCCGAGAATATGGAAGCTCTAAGACTTGAGAGACGGCTTAGAGAAGATATCGGCCCTATACTTTCTTTTTTAACGAGCAAGGCATCTGATACAGATTCAAACAGTCTTAATATATATAAAGGCAGCGGATATTTTAATTTCGGGCATCTATTGAGGCTCAATCTGGATTATTCTATATTCCAGGCTTCAAGGCTTAATGATAAAGGTCATGCAAACATCCTTAGTATAAGAGATTCTATGCACATCTCAAAGGACATCCTCATCAATCCAAGGCTTTCCTTGGTTAGTATAGGATCGGATATTAATAATACTGCTTATCTTGCAAGCGGCCTTTCTGTAAATTGGAATTTTTTAAAGAATTGGACGACAATCATTTCATACAACTCTACACCGCTGGTGGACACCGTACAATTGATGCGTAACAATATAAGGCTGCAGGAATACGCTGTTTCACTCCTTTATAATTACAGGGACATAACAGTAGCCGCAGGGACTGCATACGGGGATTATTCGGATAGCAATTCAAGAAAAGACGCCTCAACTAACATCGCTTGGAAAATTACTAAAGGTCCAGATATAATAACTGGTTATATTTTAGAATATAGAGCCTTTTCAAAGACCACGCATAGCGGATATTTTAATCCAGGCGATTTTCTTTCAAATAAGCTCTCTATGACCCTTTCCGGTAAAATCTACAAAGAAAGGATAGAATATGATGTCACTGGCGCTGCTGGGGTCCAGAGCTTTGATGCAAAATCTGAATACACTTCTTCTCTTCAGACAAAACTTATAGGGCATATAAACCGCAACCTCTCTATAGAGGGTGGATATAAATGGAGCAGATCCGCCCTTGAAAGTCCTACAGGGTATAGCTTCGAAGAATACAGACTTGGGCTAAACTATGTCTTTTAAAAGAATAACTTTGAGTACAGAAAAAAAGTTTTGGATAATTACATTTATTTTTGTTGGCCTCTTCATATATGGTGTCTATAACATCTTCCATCCTAACGAGTTTCCAATAAGCTTTGTAAGGGGCAAGGTCAGGGAGATTGCACCCAATATTATTGTAGGGCCATACCCTACAGAAAGCGAACTTATTAAATTAAAAGGTATGGGTATAAAGGAGGTAATAAACCTTATGGATGCCAGCTCCCCTATTGAAGCATGGATAGTAAATGAGGAAAAGATGCTCTCTCATAAGTATGATTTGGAATATCTTAACTTTCCGATGGATTTTGTGAATCTCGAAAGTAAGGCAAACATGAACCAGATATCTCTTCTGGTTAATCACTTACTCTATTCAAATGGCAAGAAGATATACATCCATTGTTATCTCGGCAAGCACAGGGTTAAGGTTCTGGAAAAAGAGTTTTTAAAGGTAAAAAATGCTCATAGGGATGTAGTTAAATAAACAAACTATTATCCAGCCATGTAAAGTCAGGTGCAACTATTCCTCTACCTTATAATTTGGCGCCTCTTTTGTGATAATCACATCATGGACATGGCTTTCACGAAGCCCTCCGACAGTTATTTTCACAAACTTTGCGTTTTTTTGAAGTTCAGGAATAGTCTTGCAGCCGCAATAGCCCATGCCGGATTTTAAGCCTCCGATAAGTTGAAATATAGTTGAAGAGACTGGCCCTTTGTGCGGAACCCTGCCTTCGATACCCTCTGGCACAAGTTTAAGTTCGCTCTCAACATCATCCTGAAAGTATCTGTCTTTACTTCCTTTTTTCATAGCTTCAATTGAGCCCATACCTCTATACATCTTATATGTCCGTCCCTGATACAAAACCGTTTCTCCCGGGCTTTCATCTGTACCGGCAAATAATCCGCCAATCATTACTGAATCTGCGCCCGCGGCAATGGCCTTCACCATATCGCCTGAAAATTTTATGCCGCCGTCGGCAATCACAGCTATGTTCCTCTTTCTTGCAACAGCCACGCACTCCATAACGGCCGTTATCTGCGGCACGCCGACTCCTGTTACTATCCTTGTAGTGCATATTGAACCAGGGCCTATACCAACCTTTATGGCATCAACACCTGCTTTGATAAGTGTTTCCGCGCCTTCAGATGTTCCAATATTGCCTGCTATAAGCGGACATTTTGGAAAATTCTTCTTGGTGTCTCTGACAGCATTAAGCACACCTTTACTGTGACCGTGAGCTGTATCAATGACAACGACATCAGCACCTGCATTCAAAAGCGCCGCTACTCTTTGCTCGCAGTCAAATGAAACCCCAACCGCAGCGCCAACCATTAATCTTCCAAGCTTATCCTTGCAGGAGTTTGGGTATTTTTCGCGCTTTTCTATGTCCTTTATTGTTATTAAACCTTTTAGCTGTCCGTTTTTGTCTACTACCGGCAGCCTTTCAATTCTGTGACGGTGAAGTATATCCTTTGCCTTTTCTATGGATGTGCCAACTGGCGCTGTTACAACATTTTTTGTCATAACATCAGCTATCTTTTTATTCGGGTTTTTCTCAAACCTTAAATCCCTATTGGTAAGTATGCCTACGAGCTTTCCGTTTTTAACTATCGGAAAACTTGATATCTGCTCAGTCTTTTTTATCTCCAATGCATCGGCTATCCGCTGCTCCGGGTCAAGGGTTCTTGGTTTAAGTATGATGACGCTCTCGTATTTTTTTACCTTGTCAACCTCTGCCGCCTGTTCATCTATGGTCAGGTTTTTATGGATTATACCCATGCCGCCTTCTTGCGCTATGGCTATGGCCATGCGGGATTCTGTGACTGTATCCATAGCAGCGCTTAAAAGTGGGATATTTAATTTGATTGTATTGGTAAGCCGGGTAGAGGTGTCCACATCCCTTGGCAAAACTTCCGAAAATGCCGGTATTAGTAAAACATCATCAAAGGCAAGTCCTTGTTTAAGATTTTTTTCTGGCATATATTAAAACCTCCGCATTTATAAGTTGCAAGATTCAAGATACAAGATTGGAGTTTTTTACCTGCAACTTGCAACTTGTAACTTGCAACTGTCTAATAGTATCCCTTCCAAAAGTCCTGCATCGCTCACTGCCATCTTATTAAAACCAAAACATTCCATTGCCTTTAATAGAATAGCTGCCCCAGGAATTATGATATCTTCCCTCCCCTTTTCAAGAGAGAGTATTTCCTCCCTTTGTTTTAATGGCAATGAGGCAAGATGCTGGTATATCCTTTGAACGGCGTTATAGGTTAGCATAAAATTATTGATTTTTTCTGGTTCGTATTTCTCAAGTCCCTGGTCAATCGCTGCCAATGTGGTGATTGTGCCTGCTGTGCCGATAAAGACTTCGGATTCAGGATTTCGGATTTCGGATTTCGGATTTAAAAAACCCAAATCGTAAATCGTAAATCGTAAATCGTAAATTATCCTCTCAATCTCATCTTCCATTGCATTGAGTTCTCTTTTTGTAGGCGGGTCTGTTTTTAGGTAATTTTCCGTTAGATGCACTACCCCCATTTCAAGGCTCCACGCCCCGGCAATCCTGCCACCATCAGCTGCAATGAATTCAGTGCTTCCGCCGCCTATATCAACCACAAGGCATTTGGGGACAGATTTTAAATCTGTCCCCGCTTTTATAACTGACAAGACTCCGAGCAAAGAAAGCCTTGCCTCCTCATCACCTAATATTGCCTTTACTTCTATTCCTGTCCTTTCCAAGACATCTTTCAGGAAATCTTGTTTGTTTTTTGCCCTCCGTACCACGCTTGTGGCAACAGCCTTGACCTCTTTTACATCATATTCTCTTATCTTTTCAGAAAATACTTCTAATGCCTTTATTGTCCTTTCTTTGGCTTCTTTAGTTATGCCAACCTCTTCACGATAACCGCCGCCGAGCCGTGTAATCATCCTTTTTAAGAAAATGGGCTTGAGCTTTTTATTGTCTACCTCAGCGATAAGAAGTCTTAAGGTATTTGTGCCAATATCAATTGATGCGTATTTTTTCAGCATTGTCATTTCTTTTCAGGCTCTGTTGCTATAGAAAGTTTCTCTGCCCCTGCCCTCTTTGCTGTATCCAGAACCTTTACAACCATGCCGTGAGGAATGTCCTTATCTGCTTTTATTATAATAGTTTTATCCCTTGAGCTTACGAGTTCAGTTTTTATAGCCTCAAAAAGCATTTCCATGCCAACTATTTTATTATTGAGATATACAATCCCTCCTGGGGCAATTGAAATGGTTAGCCCCTTCCCTATTTCGGTATCTGCCGAAACCGTCTTCGGCAGTTTGATTTTAAAGGATTGCATGACCAGAAGCGGCGTTGTTACCATAAAAATCACAAGGAGGACAAGCATAACATCAGTTAATGGCGTAATATTTATATCAGAAATAATCTTATCCCTGCTGTTTGCAATGCCCCATTTTTTCATTTATGTTCCTCAAAAAGCATATCTAAAAATTCTGCTGCCTTGCCTTCAAGTTCAACAGCTACACCGTTTATCTTTCTTGTAAAATAGTTATATGCAATAACTGCAGGCACTGCCACAAAAAGCCCCGCAGCAGTTGCAACAAGAGCCTCTGCAATGCCATCCGCCACAATGGACGGGCCTGCCCCTTCTGCAACAGCAAGGTCATGGAATGCCCTGATAATCCCAAGCACTGTGCCGAAAAGCCCGATAAACGGGGCTGTGCTTCCAATGGTCCCAAGAACACCTAAATATCTTTCCAGATAAAGCATCTCCTGTTTTGCAGTTAGTTCCATTGCCTCTCCAATTGCTGTTTTGCCTTCTCTATATTTCAAAAGCCCTGCCTTAAAGATTCTTGCCGCAGGTTTATCTATATCGCAAATTGCCAACGCCGCTTCCATTCCGCCATTTTTAAGCGCCTTTTGAATTTGCGGAAAAAATATTTTAAGGCCCTTTCTGAATTTAAAGAAGGCCCAAAGCCTTTCCATCATCACGCCAATAGAGAGGATAGAAAAACAGGCCAGAACAATTACTGCAATCCCGCCCTTTTGAAGCAATGTTATGAAACCAAGATTATCAAACATTACTACCCTTCCCTATGATCTTTGGAATACTCAATATAATTTTTTGCCGATTTTAAGATTCTTGCCACCTCTTCATCTTTAAGCTGCCTTACAACCTTTCCTGGCAAACCCATGACAAGACTTCTTGGCGGAATTATACTTCTTTCGGCAACCAGTGCCCCTGCCCCTATTATGGAATCTTCTCCAATCTCAACGCCGTCCAGTAGTATTGATCCCATGCCAATAAGGCATCTATCCTTGACCATACAGCCATGAAGCGTAACATTGTGACCCACGGTAATGTCATTCCCAAGAATTACGGGATAAACGCCCTTTGTGCCGTGCAGGACGCAGTTATCCTGAATGTTTGTCCTTTTGCCCAACTTGATATAGTGAACATCGCCGCGCAAGACGGCATTGCACCAGACGCTGGAATATTCGCCTATCTCAACATCGCCGATTATCCTGGCGCTATCTTCAATATATGCCGTAGAATGTATTCTGGGAGCTATGTCTTTATAAGGTTTTATCATAAAAAGCTATATGCGGTGGTATGCCTTATAGATGTAGTATAAAGTTTTTTCTTCGGTCATTACCCTCTTAACCAGGCTGTCTCTTATCTCTATCATGCCTTTAATAAAGCCCTTTTCATCACCTGAAATAGCATTTTCATTGTCATATCTTGAAAAGAAATCAAAAACCTTTTTTGAAACATTTTTCATATCCTCTATATAAACATCAAGCGACGGCACTAATGCATCCTGTTTCAGTTCAACGGCCTTCTGCCTCATATCAGGATAAAATAAATTATCTTCATCCTTTAAATGGTTTATAAGTATGGTTTTAAGCTGACCAAGTATTTCCAACACATATGCAATATCGCTGACATTTCCGTTTTTTATCTTCGGCTCAAGTTTCTTAAACGCCTGCTCAATCATTGCATGTTCTTTTTCTAAGCCGTTGATAAACTTTTCATATTTCATTGCATTCTCCAACGGGCAAATACAAAAAATAAGATGTTGAACTATAACAAAATACTAATGCCTGTGCAATATTTATTGCCTCATAAATTACTATCATTTTCTGGGTGTCTTTACCGATGCTATGAATTCGGCGCTAAGAAGCAATATAACTGCCGAATAAAATATCCATAAAAGCATTATCATAATGGCGCCAAGAGAGCCATACATCTTATTAAAACTTCCAAAGTGTGCGAGGTATAAGGCAAAGAGGTGTTTTGCTGCCTCCCATAAAACAGAGAATATTGCGCTGCCTAAAATAGCATGTCTTGCCTTTATGTTTTTCCCTGCCATTATTTTAAATATAAAGGCTACGGCAATAATCATAATTACAATTGGCAGGAAATATTTAAAGGTCATACTCTTTGCAACATAGTAGGATATATCTATGCCAAAGACAGCTATTTTTACTCTGCTTAAAATCTCTGCGGCAATCGGAAGACCTATAGAAATAAGAAAAACTGCGCACCAGATAAAAAATACACCCCATACAACCAGCCTGGTTTTTATGAAGCCCATCTTCTCTGCTTCTCCAAAGATGAGGTTCATCGCATCTCTTATTGCGAGTATTACAAACTCAGCGCTCCAGATGAGCATGATAATGCCAATCCAGCCAAAAACCTTTCTGTTAGCTATAAGCCCTTTAATATCCTCTACGATGCTGTCGCTCAAATACGGAAGACTCTCCTTTACAAATTCTAAAATCCGTTCAAAAAGCCGTGTCTCCGTTCCGAGAATAGAGCCTATAAAAGAAAAGAGCAGAAACATGAGCGGGAGCAGAGAGAATAAGGCATAAAATGATATTGCCGCAGCCATAGTAAGGCAATTATCATAAGAAAATGCTCTAATGCTGTCAGCTATAGTCACAAAAAGCCTTTTCATAATTATTTCTACCTCTTTCTAAAATAAAACCTTATGGTAACCTTGTCCAGGCCAAAGACTTCTCTCATCTGATTTATAAGAAACCGTTCATAGGAAAAGTGAATACCTTCCGGGTAATTTGCAAAGCCGACAAATGTTGGCGGCTTTATGTCAGTCTGGGTTATATAATAAACCTTCAGCGGCTTGCCCTTATACAGCGGCGGCTGATGGTGCTTGTTAAAGGTATTAAAGAATTTGTTAAGCTGTGCAGTTGGAATCCTTTTTGAAAGCTGAGTCAAGACCTCTTCTACGAATTCAAGGATTTTAAAGACCCGCTGACCTGTAAGGGCTGATACAAATATAATTGGGGCAAACTGCAAAAACTTTACCTTCCATTTTATCCTTTCCGCATATTCCTTTGCTGTATTCGTTTCTTTTTTAGGCAGGTCCCATTTATTGACAACAATAATGCATCCCTTTCCCCTTTCGTAGATGAGGCCTGCTATCTTCTCATCCTGTTCTGTTATGCCAGCCGCTGCATCTATAATTAATAGCGCAATATCGCATCTTTCAATACTCTTGACTGCCGAGATAACTGAATACTGCTCAAGGGTCATGCCTATCCTTGCTTTTTTCCTTATACCGGCTGTGTCAATAAGCAGATAATTTCTCTTGTTATAATTGAATGGCGTATCAATGGCATCTCTGGTTGTGCCAGGAATATCGCTTACCACAACCCGTTCATAGCCGAGAAATCTGTTGACAAGGGAAGACTTGCCTACATTTGGCCTTCCAACTACCGCTAATTTTATCCTTTCTTCTTTCTCCTCCTTAAGCGGAGTCTTAGGAATAAGGCTTATAATTTTATCTAATAATTCATCAACTCCTCTTCCCTGTTCAGCTGATAAAGGGAAAAGATTCTCCATGCCAAGGCTGAAAAAATCAGAAAGACCCTGTTCCTGTTTTGAAGTGTCTACCTTAGTAACTGCATAGATTATCGGTTTACCTGATTTTCTCAATATATCTGCCACATCCCTGTCAGATGGGAGGAACCCGTCCCTTGCATCCATAAGAAACACAATGACATCAGCCTCTTCAATAGCTAAAAGCGCCTGCTCCCTTACCTTGGCAAGAATGGCTAAATCCCCCCTTCCCCCCTTTCTGGGGACAGATTTGAAATCTGTCCCCATGGGGCGAGGGGGGGTTGGTTCAAAACCGCCTGTATCAATTAGAGTAAATACCATTCCCCGTTCAATCACATCCGCATAATTTAAATCCCTGGTTACGCCAGGCTCATCCTTTACAATGGCCTTTCGCCTGCCGATGAGACAGTTGAAAAGCGTTGATTTGCCGACATTCGGCCTTCCTACTATTGCAACGATGGGCTTCAATACTTATGACCTCGCACAAAATCTAAATTTCAACGGCAAAGTAAAAAGCTCCAGATGCAAGGCGGAGCAAGGCTTCAAGCGAGGCATACTTTTGTAGTATGTTGAGCGCAGAAGCCACAGCGACAACGCAGCAGATGGACTTTTTACGAAGCCGTTAGTGGTATCCAAATCCCTTTAATACTCTTTTATCCTTTGTCCAATCCTTCTGGACCCTTACAAATAATTCAAGATATACCTTTGTTCCCAATAATTTTTCAATATCAATACGCGCGCGGGTGCCGATTTGTTTCAGCATATTTCCGCCCTTGCCGATAATAATTCCTTTTTGAGAGTCCCGTTCCACGTTTATTGTTGCCGAGATGGAAACAATCTTTTTCTTCGGATTTTCTTTAAATTTTTCCACTACAACAGCGGTGGAATAAGGTATCTCCTGCTTTGTAAGAAGAAACACCTTTTCCCTTATAATCTCAGCGGCGATAAACCGTTCAGTCTGGTCTGTCAATATATCTTCTGAAAAATATTTAGGCCCTTC
>JACPZB010000101.1 GCA_016195725.1 Deltaproteobacteria bacterium
TCTCAATTGCCTCTGGTGCAGGTTTCTTGTTTTGCACACCATCTCCGCCAACTACCTTCTGAAAGTAATTTGCTATATTTAATCCATCTAAAATCCTTTCTGTCAGATTCAGAGGTTTATTGGTAGCTATCGCAAGTTTTTTATCATTAAAGTGTTCCAGAACATCCATTACGCCATTGTATGGCTTCGTCTTTACCAACAAATGATTACTATAATATCCCATGAATATATTTCTGGCCTCTTCTAAAAGATTATGTTTTTCCTTTGGCAGCACCTTTTCCAGAAGCATCTTTACGCCCCAGCCAATGCGCTTTTTTATTGTCTGATATGAAAGTTCTTCAAAACTCATGTCTCTAAGCGTCTGATTTACGGCCCAGGCAATATCTTCGCTGGAATCAATGAGCGTGCCGTCTAAATCAAAGATTATTAGTTCTGTTTTAAACATTTTCTTCTCTTATCCCAAAATGCACAGTAACAAAAAAGCCCGCCCGAATTATATCGGGGCGGGCTTTTTTAGGTTATATGGTAACCTTTCGTTACTCTGCTGTCACATTTGCAGCCTGAGGACCTTTGGGGCCTTTTACGACATCAAACTGCACCTTCTGACCTTCTTTCAGGGTCTTGAAACCGTCCCCTGAAATAGCAGAAAAATGCACAAAGACATCTTCGCCGGACTCCTGCTCAATAAATCCATAACCTTTGGACTCATTGAACCATTTTACTTTGCCATTTGTCATTGCACAAAACCTCCTTTCAAAAATTTTCATAAGCCATAGAGGTTTTGTGTTAAAGGCACTAAAATCCAACAGAACAAACCAAACTACAACTTACTTGGTTTTATACTTTAGCAGATAAATATATAGGTGTCAAGATTAAAAAGAGGGGGTATTGACTTAGTCGCTATAGGAGAAACACGGGGGCTTACTACTATCTTTACACTTGACCACAAAGATTTTTCTATTTATAAACCTAAACATAAAAAACGCTTTACCCTCATACCAGCCAGATTTAAATGGTTTTGACCCTCATAACCTCATCTTGCCACAGCCCGCACTAGTTTTGCCAATAATCTCAGCTTATCCTCGTCAGAATCATTCAGCATATTCCCGATAAGTTTCTTAAGCTCTTTAGGGTTTCTTGTTTCCGGTGAAAATTCAAAAAAATCTTTGAGTTCTACATTTAGGGCATTGGCAAGTTTTACAAGTGTGTCAATGGAAGGAAAGTGCTGCCCCATTTCTATCCTGCTTATATATTTGGAGCTAACCTCAGCCTTTTCCGCAAGCTGTTCTTGAGATAATCCAATATTCTTTCTTAATTCTTTCATTCTTGTTCCGAATAATTTTTTTACATCTTTCATCACATCCTCCATTTTGTTAATTATCATCTTTATTTTATGAAGGATAATAAACACACTAACTATTAGAATTACCTTGACAAATTCTATTAGATAGTTAGAATAATCTAACAACTGGATAGATAACATTCTGAATTATCTATCTTGACAGTAGAATATATCGTGGTATTTAGAGAAAAGCGGGACAACAGCGACTATTAAAAGAGGGCTCAGGGACAAATCGATATACAAAAGGCGATAAGGATTGTTGTTGGTCGTATAGAACTTACAAAAAAAGAAAGGAGAAAAAAGATGACTATCTTTAATCTTGTCAAGAAATGTTTGTTTTTTGCCCTGCTAATCTTAACCTCAAGTTGTGCATCATCTACAGGGCATTCTTTGGGCAAAAAGACCTTTGATTACAGTATCCCACCGCAGGTAAAACTTGAGGGCGTAAAGACGATCGCCGTCCTTTCTTCAAGGACAGACGCATCACAGACGCTTCAAGCCCAACTTATGGAAGGGCTTCAGAAACTGAATGTGAATATTATTGATACCCAGCAGTTAATGGGTATTGTGCAGGAGAAGAAATTAAGGTTAAATACTGAAGACATTGGTCAATTTGGCGCGAAGACCAATGTAGATCTCTTTCTGGTTGCAGAGGTTATAGGACCTGATACTACCACATTTAAAGTTATAGGAAAGGATGGGAGGGTAAGCCTTGCAAAATTTACAAGAGGAAGATCGGATACAGGACGGGTCAAGAATATAGTCGAAATCTTTACAGGGTACCAGCGTTCATTCACAGATGAACTCTTTTATCTCTTCCCTTCAGATGATAAGAATAAAGATGAGATCATCGCTCTCCATAATCAGGGTAAATATAAAGAAGTAGAAGATAGGATGAAGCAGGTATTGATGTCAGCTAATCCACCGTTATCAAAGATTGGAGAAATGTCATATCATATAAATCTTGCAAACTTATATGAAATTCAAAAGAGATTTGGCGATGCATTGAGGGAGATTGAGGTAGCAGAACAACTCAATTCAGGACTGGGAGTCTTTCAGCAAGCAAACCCTGAACTCTTCCCAAAAGCAAAAAATCTGCTTCAATCTTTAATTGGCGCTGAAAGGGATGCTAAGGCTGGCAGTGGTTCATTAGGAGGCTACAAACAGGGCGCCCCGAATATTGCTGTCCTCGAATTTGATACAAAGGCTATATCGGATAAATCGGCTGGATGGCTGGCTGCAGCCTATATAAGCACGCATTTGGCACAGTCTAATTTTAATGTGTATGACAGAGACTACTTCCGCTCTCTGATTCAAACTGAAACTACCCTTTCTGAAAAGGAGCAAGGGGAACTTCTCAGGGCTGACAAATTGATTTACGGGAAATTTTTGAAGAAGACCCAGGTGCAACGCACCCCTATTTATAAGGAGATTGATGTTTACCAGCCAATATATGACTCAAGTGGTAAACAGGTGGGCTCCAGACGGGTACCAAAAACAGTGCTTGATAAGGTTTTAGTAACTTACGGATTAGAGATTCAAGGCAGGCTCACAGATGTTAAGACTGCCTTCGGCAAATTTCAGACAGTAAAAAAGGAGCGATAGTGATGTGGAGGCTGAATGGGAGGTGAAGTTATACGATCAATTGTCGTCATGGGTGGAAAAGACACTGGCAACACCATAATTTATTAACTTTTTAGAAATATCAGATCATTTTCCTCTCCCCCCCATCCCTCTCTCCGAAAGGAAGAGGGATGGGGTATTATCTCTTTCAATATGCTGATAATGAAATACCTTTCCTGTGTTTTTCTTGCCATCGCTCTACTCTGTAATCTTTCTTTTGCCGAAGAGGGGTCTATTACAGGAAGTGTGGAGGCAGAAGGGTGGTATGCATGGTGGGTTCCCTTTACATCCCGCAATGAAGAAAAAGGGATATTGACTAAATATAAGATTGACCCTGCTTTTCTCCAGGGGGCAACTGTTTCTATGAGGAGTGAAGGAAGGGGCTATTATGCCCTTCAATATCTTACGAGCAGACTGGAGGGTGAGATTAATTCAAAGGCAATTGAGGAAAGAAGGGATAAGGTGATATTCGATGAATTTGTGAGATGGAGAGGCGATATTTTGCAGAGTATGACAGATGAAAGGTATCTGTATACAAGACTTGTTTATGGAGGATTTACCGGAAAGGCGGAATTTACGGATACCACTTCTTTTGTAACTCCACAAAAATTAGGCATAGATAGTCAGTTTGTGGTAGGAGATATGCTTTGGACTAAGTTTTCTAAAGATAAATATTTAGTAGGTTTTGGTTTGAGGCTGATGAACTATAAAATTCCCGCGGTTGTATATAAGACAACGGGGGACATTATTACTGATACAAAATTCAGTGATACAGAATTCAGAGGCTATGCCCTTTCATTTGGTGTGTTTGACGGATCCCGTGTGAGTAAAGAAGGTAAGAGCCCTGAAATTCCATTTTTACCTGTCCACTACAATATAATGGGCAGAGAAGGGGTTTTTACTATCTATCTTGACGATTTTCTCCTCTATCTTGGTTATGCAGAGTCGGAAAATTCAGTGATGGGCAAAGGCAGAGGGGCAACAGTGGGGATGGAAGGCGCCAGCGGATTTAAAATAAACTGGGAATTCAGAAGGAGTTCCTTGATTTTTAATATGGGAGTCAGATTTATTTACAATCTTATTTCCACATCCACGGGAGATAAAGAAAAAAATGATGTAACATCGGAGGATATGTTTATTGGTCCGTTTTTAAATTTGAGATGGGTGTTTTAGGTTTATCTCCGATGCCATTCCACCAAGTTCAAAGGGTTCAGTCAAAGTTTCTAAACCCATGTTTGCTGGTTCAGGTTTGTAACCTAAACCATAAAATTCCGGTTCAATTTGCAAAATTGAACCGGCAGAGCTAAAAAGGATATCACTACTAACCCTTTTCCTTTTCTCCTTTATCACATAAAGCATTTCCAGCCTTTTCTCTGTTAAAACCCTTCTGAATAAAAACTTGACAATCATACGGCTTTGCCGTATATTTAGACAATGGAATTTATTGAGTCTCCACTTTTTACCAAACTGATTAACGATTATATAAATGACACAGAGTATGCAGCTATGCAGATTGAGCTTGCTTCAAGACCTGATGCAGGTTCAATAATTCCTGGAAGCGGCGGAATACGAAAATACGATGGGCAGGCAAAGGAAAAGGAAAACGTGGAGGTTTGAGAGTTATCTACTACTGACAGGTAAGAAAAGATGAGATATGGATGCTTACTGTTTATGCAAAAAACGAGGCGGAAGATATACCAATAAGTGTTTTACGGGAGATAAAAAAGGAGGTTACAAGATGAAGAAGAGAGATATAGGCAAAGAGATTCTTGAAGGAATAAAGGCAATCAAAAAGGGAGAGGGTAAAAGGTTTAAAGTAGAGACCACTGCCGATGTGAAGAAAACCAGGTATCATTTACATCTTAGTCAATCTGCATTTGCAGCCCTCATGGGTGTTAGTGTAAGAACTCTCCAGGAATGGGAACAGGGAAGACGCAAACCTTCCGGACCTGCATTTGCATTACTGCGTATTGCCAATAAGCATCCTGAATCTTTACTTACTTGATATACTCACACGGTTGAAATAATAATTAACCTTTTTAGAAAGACTTTTATTCCAACTTTTTCATGTTCCTTAATATCAATCTTTTGAAGGGGCTTAAAAACACCGTTTTCGTATATGGCTTCAATAATCCTGTGCATATTTTTATACCATCTGACAGCCTGTCTTTCCCTATCTTCTTGACGCCGCTCTCCTCACCCGATTAAATAATTGAATGCCAAACCATTCCATAATCCACATAGACATGGATGCATTTTTTGCATCTGTAGAGTTAAAGAAAAGCCCTGAATTGAAAGGCAAACCTATCATCGTGGGCGGAGACGGAGACCCCGCAAAGCGCGGCGTTGTGTCCGCCGCATCGTATGAGGCGCGGAAGTTCGGGATACGGTCTGGCATGCCTTTGAGAACGGCGTATAAGCGATGCCCTCAGGCGATCTTTCTGCCGGTTGATTTTGAGGCGTATGAAAACGAATCTGAAAAGTTTATGTCAATCATCAGAGAATATACACCGCTTATAGAATCGTTCGGCCTTGACGAGGCATTCATGGATGTTACAGAATGCGGCAAAAGCAGCCTTGATATAGCAAGGGAGATAAAGAAGAGGATTAAAGAGGAACTCGGGCTCACCGCCTCTGTAGGGATTGCGCCCAACAAACTCCTTGCAAAGATGGCAAGCGACATGAATAAACCCAACGGTTTTACCGTGATAAGAGAAAAAGACATAGAAAAGATGCTTTCTCCGCTTTCTGTAAGAAAATTATGGGGTGTTGGAGAAAAGACAGAAAGCAGGCTTCATGAAATGGGCATAAAGACAATCGGCGATTTGGCAAAACTCCCTGTTCAGCACCTTGAGAGTAACTTTGGAAAATCCTTCGGAAGGATGCTTTATGAATATTCTCACGGCATGGATGATAGCCCTGTTGTGCCGTTTTACGAGCCGAGTTCATTTTCCAGAGAGGTTACATTTCAGCAAGATACGAGGGATTTATATCTCATAAAAGAGACCTTGTTTGAGCTGGCAAAGGATGTGGTTGGTGGAATGAAACATGATAAATACAAGGCAAAGACCGTAACCCTGAAGATCCGCTATAAAGACTTTCACACCATAACAAGGGCAAAGTCGGTGGAAGAATCTACTGGTTCCTTCAATGACATATGGGCCACAGCATTGGAGATATTTAACAAGATAGATTTTCCAAAAGAGGTGAGGCTGGTGGGGGTTAAGGTGTCGGGATTGAGAAAAATTGAAAAATAAAGTGTATTTTCTTGCTCTTGGCTGAAACGCAATGTAATCTGAGAGCAGAAATACACTTTATAAAGGCTTAATGAAATGACCTTATCTGCTCAGGAGTAAACTTCTCTACTTTGATAATTCTGGCCTTCTTACGCAGGAAACTGGGAACCATGTTCAGCACTTCTGACTCACCATCAGCCTCTACGATAGCATAACCAGCATGCTCACCGGCAACGCAACCCCAATTGAACTTATTGAGAACATTTTGCCCCTCTGCCAGGACTTCATCTAACTCCCTGAGGCACTCCTCCTTTGTATGCGGAGACTCAAGTAGATATCTCATAGCACTCACCTCCTTTGAAATGATAATTGAAAATGATTATCTTTTTCGTAATTATATTATAGCTCAAAAACAATACATGTCAAGAAATATTTAGAGTTAGCGCGTTGAAACTTGAGGCGCGAAGGAACCGCCCTGCAGGGCATCTAACAGTAAAATCTCCCCTCCATTGAGCGGAGGGTGCTAGAGGAGAGGATGAAAACTTTTTTCTCAACAAGTTCATACTGAAATTTTCGCCTGAAAAGCGAGGGATTTTAGATCCCATCATGAGACATTAAGCATAACACTTATTTTTAAACTGATTCAATCAAAGCCAGTAACCTTCGCCCCTGCGCCCTCTTCCGGCCATAATTTCTTTTCAAGCACATTCAGCAGCTTACCCAATGTATCGGTGTGAATAGCAGATATGGAGATTGCATTGTGCCGCCTGCAAAGGTTTTTTACAATCTCAGGGTCAGCCATATCCTCTTTATTAAACACAAGAAGCCTTTCTATGGTATCAAGCCCTATCTCGCTTAAAACATCTTCCACGACCTTCATCTGTTTTTCAAAATTGGGATTGCTCACATCAACAAGGTGGATGAGCAAATCCGCATCCTGCATCTCCTCTAACGTTGCCTTGAACGCCTTGAGCAGGTCTTCTGGCAGATGCCGTATAAAGCCGACCGTGTCTGTTATAACCGCATCCCTCTCCCGCGGGAATCTGAGCCTTCTGGAAGCGGTATCCAGTGTTGCAAACAAGAGATTTTCCACCTTTGTCTCGCTTTTTGTGAGCGCATTGAGGAGCGTGGATTTGCCGGCATTTGTGTAACCGACAACGGATAT
Organism: Deltaproteobacteria bacterium; assembly: GCA_016195725.1. Taxonomy (GTDB): domain Bacteria; phylum Desulfobacterota; class GWC2-55-46; order UBA9637; family UBA9637; genus UBA10170. The sequence continues at coordinate 7,367 of JACPZB010000101.1, forward strand.
TATGGGTATGCCGCTGTCTCTCCTGCTTCGCCTTCTCTCAAGCCTGCCCCGGCTTAAAGTTTTAAGTTGTTTTTCAAGATGGCTGATTTTATCCTGCACCCGGCGCCTGTCAACCTCAAGCTTTGTCTCGCCAGGCCCCCTTCCGCCTATGCCGCCTGCAAGCCTTGACATGGCTGTACCTTTGCCTGTTAATTTTGAAAAGCGGTATTTCAACTGGGCCAGTTCCACCTGCACCTTGCCGTCCCGGGAAAGCGCCCTTCTGGCAAAAATATCAAGGATAAGCTGCGCCCTGTCAATTACCTTTAGCTCCGTTATCTCGCCTATCTCCCGCATTTGCGTGGAAGTCAGTTCCTGGTCAAATATGATAAGGCTGGCCTCTTTTTGAAGGGCGTTTATGACAAGCTCTTTCAGCTTTCCGCTGCCCATGAGATATTTTGGGTTAAACTCCTTTGGCCTCTGTATGATTGCGTCCAGCACAACCACGTCTGCGGAGCGCGCCAGTTCTTTAAGCTCTTCCATGGATTCTATTTGTTCTTCTCTGTTGCCTTTTGTGGATACGCTTACAAGGATTGCCCTCTCCCTTTTATCTTGGACATCCCTGACTATTGCCCTTCCCATCTCATCTTCCAGAGCTTGAACAAACTCGTCTGCCTTTGAATCC
>JACPZB010000017.1 GCA_016195725.1 Deltaproteobacteria bacterium
AGGTCTATTACGGTCTTCAGCCTGTTGTCGCTGTCGCCAATGACAGTTATCTCCTCTTTCTTTTCCCACTTTATTTCGCTCTTGCTCCCCTTGAAGTCAAAGCGCTGGCTTATCTCTTTTATGGCCTGATTTACTGCGTTGTCAGCCTCCTGCATATCAACCTTTGAAACAATATCAAATGACGGCATAGTTCTTTCCTCCTTATTTTACCACCTTTACCCCTTCGGGAATCTTGAATTTGAAAATATTGGCGGAAAGGGATTGATTGGCTTTCATATTTTCAAAAATAACCTTGGTCTCGTTTCCCAGCATGTCGTAGACGATAGTTTTTACCATGAAGAAAGTTTTTTTATCCACGGCAATATAGAGTTTCTGCACATTCGGCTGAGACGTCTTAGGGTTCAGTTTTAATAAATATGCGGCATTGTCCTGCTCTGCCAACTCTATATCAAAATCTTTTTTTAGATTTCCCATGCCTGCGAGAAAATTGTTTGATATGGATGTGCCGTTATCATCAATGGCATTTCCGACCATGACCTGGCCGATGTCCTGCTGGTAAACCCAGATGGTCATGCCGTCGCTTACGATTATATCCTTGCCAGGAGATTTGTATTCCCACTTCATCATGCCCGGCTTCGGTGTGAGCTCAGCCGAACGCTTTTTAAAATAGACAACCCCTTCAGCCTTCTGCGTCTGCTTGATGGATGCAGAGGTTGTAAATTGGGTAAAATTCGCCTGAATATCCTGAATGCCGTCATAGGTCTTCTGAACCTTTGCAACAATGGCGTCAAGCTCATCAGCCCATACGACAGTAGGCAGTAAATAGCAGATAGTAGACAGGGAACATATAAAAAATATCTTGACCCTTGACCCTTGACCCCTGACCCCTATATTATTCACTCACCCCTCCTTCTTGTTTCACCAGCACCTCTCTCGGCCTGCTCCCTTGCGCCGGGCCGACAATGCCCTCGGCCTCCATCTTTTCTATTATCCGTGCGGCAGTGTTGTAGCCTATTCGGAGCCTCCTCTGAAGATATGAGGTAGATGCATATTCCAGTTGTGCAACGAGAGCCACTGCTTCATCGTATCTTTTATTAAATTCTTCTCCAAGGTCATCATCTCCGTATTCTTTTTCTTCCACCTTTGCCTCGGAGATGGCCTTATCATAGGTTGGTTTGCCCTGCTTCTTGAGAAAGTCGGTAACCCTCTTGATCTCACTCTCTGAAATATATGCGCCGTGTATCCTCTTAAGCCTTGATGAACCCGGCGGCAGAAAGAGCATATCGCCTTCGCCGAGGAGCGTTTCAGCCCCGCCTGTATCAAGGATTGTTCTGGAATCTGTCCTTGATGCAAACTGGAGAGATATCCTGGCAGGGAAGTTTGCCTTTATGAGTCCTGTGATGACATCAACAGAGGGACGCTGTGTTGCAACCAAAAGGTGGATGCCTGCTGCCCGAGCCATCTGCGAGAGCCTTACAAGGGATTCTTCAACATCTTTGCCGGATGCAATCATTAAATCAGAAAGCTCGTCTATCACAACCACTATATGTGGAAGTCTGCGGTGGCTTACCTCGCGCTCATTTGCAGGTGTGCCGTTTTGTTTTGCCTCGTCAAAAAGCTGATTGTATTTGTCAATGCCCTTTGTGCCTTTCTCTGCCATAAGTTTATATCTTTCGCCCATCTCATTAACCATGCCCCTTAATACCATTACTGCCCTTTTTGCATCAGTAACAACAGGGGTGAGGAGATGAGGTATGCCCTCATATGCAGAAAGCTCAAGCATCTTTGGGTCTATCATCAAAAATCTTACATCAACAGGCGTTGCCTTGTAGAGGATGCTTATAATAATACCGTTAACTGTAACGCTTTTGCCCGCGCCTGTTGAGCCTGCCATTAAAAGATGAGGCATCTTTGCAAGGTCTGCAGCAACAGAAGCGCCTGATATGTCTTTCCCCAGCGCAAAGGTGAGCTTGGAATGGCTTTTTGTGTATGCCTCACTTTCCAGAATTTCTTTCAGATAAATTTTTTGCTTTGCCGCATTCGGCACCTCTATGCCAACCACTGCCTTTCCAGGAATGGGCGCAATTATGCGGATAGATGCCGCCCTTAACGCCAAAGCAAGGTCATCTGAAAGGTTTATGATGCTTGCTACCTTTACACCCGCTGCCGGCTCAAATTCATACATTGTCACTACCGGTCCGGGTGTTACTGCCAGCACCTGCCCGTTGATACCGTAGTCCTTGAGTTTTTTCTCAAGTATTTTAGAGTTTGTGCGGAGCGACTCCTCATCCAGAACCTGCGCCTTTTCAGGGGGGCTGTCTAAAAAAGAGAGCGGAGGCAGCTGAAACTCTCCCGATGCCTTTAAAAACTCAAAGTGCTCCTGTGCAGGTTCTTTTTGTTTCGGCTGTTTCTTATGCACAGGGGGAACGATGATGGCGGGACGGTCTGTTGGTTTTACTTCTATCTTCTGACTTCTGACTTCTGACTCTTGTTCTATCGGCTTCTCCGTTTCTTCCTCTTCCTTTTCTTCTGACCCCTGTGTCCTGACCCCTGATTTCTGCTTGTATATGTTATAGCCTTTGCCGATTACCCCTACAAAAGATATGCCGGTGGCAAATATGGCGGAAGTGATAAAAAGCGCAGCGAGAACAATGAGCGTCCCTGCCCAGTTTAAATAATCCCACAAAAAGAGGCAGAGATATTTACCCGCAATGCCGCCGCTTAAGGTGTCGCTGCCGATAAGACTGCTTAACAGCCCCGAAAATGAGAGGAGGAAAAAAAAGAGGCTGATCGGAATGGACGGCCTGAAATCAAATTCCCTGCGCATGAGAAACTCCAGCGCAAGGATAACGATGAGAATTGGGAAGAGATATGCAGAATAGCCTACCGCCTTGAACAAAAACCGCGCCGTATATCCGCCCACAACCCCGCCCCAGTTGGATGCGATATTGGTTGCGGAATAGGATAAAAGGCTTATAATGGCAAATAGTGAAATTGCAAGAAGGACAATGCCTATTACCTCTTGTTTAAGCCCCTTCTTTTTTTCTCTGGAGTTAGCCATAATCTAAAATCTCAAATTTTTGGTAATGTTATTCCCACCTGAGATTGATATTTGCCTTTCTTGTCTCTATAGGACACCTCTGGAGCTTCGTCGCTCTCGAAAAACAGGACCTGCGCAATCCCTTCGTTGGCGTATATCTTTGCAGGGAGCGGTGTTGTATTGGATATTTCAAGGGTCACATAGCCTTCCCATTCAGGCTCAAACGGCGTGACATTGGTTATGATGCCGCATCTTGCATATGTAGATTTCCCGACACAAATGGTCATAACATTGCGCGGTATCCTGAAATATTCCACGCTCATGCCGAGGGCAAAGGAGTTGGGCGGGATGATGCAGACATCCCCTTTGAAGTCCACAAATGACTTGCTGTCAAACTCCTTTGGGTCAACAATCGCGTTGTTCACATTCGTGAAGATTTTGAATTCATCTGATATGCGGATGTCGTAGCCATAAGATGAAACGCCGTAGGAGATGCAGCCTTTTCGCACTTGTTTTTCCTCAAACGGCTCAATCATCCGCGGATTATGTTCCAGAGACATCCTCCGAATCCATCGGTCATTCTTTATCATGTAAAAAAACCCCCTTGAAATTTTCTAATTATACAAAAGATAACCCAAAATAACAAAGAAGGCAAATGGAAAGATGCGCCGAGGGCATTTTATTATCCTTGACACAGAGTGTTATTTTAAGTTAAAGATACATCACAATTTAATACTGTATCCAGGTGACCCTTTAAAGAGGGTAGAATAGGGAAGAGGGTGAAAATCCCACACGGACCCGCCACTGTTAAACGGAGACGAAATCCGCACCTATGCCACTGCCCCGATGTAACATTGGGGTGGGAAGGCGTCGGAGAGTAGGATGAGCCGTAAGTCAGGAGACCTGCCCGGATATGCCTCACACAAGTCTTCGATGGTAAACCCTTGACAAATTTGTCAAGGGTAAAGAAGGTGAGGGTTAATGGCGTTTATGTTAATCCCCGGTCTTTCAAAGTTGAAGGCCGGGGATTTTTGTTTAGATAATGTCAAATGTCAAAATCCAAATTACAAATGAATGACAAATGTCAAAATGTCAAAAAACCTTTAAACTTTGATCTTTGACATTTGGATTTGATTTGAACTTTGGGATTCGATATTTGAACTTTATAAATCAGGAGTTTTTATGACGGCGGTTTTAATTCTCGGCCACGGCAGTCCGGTTGTAGAGGCGAATGAGACCTTGCGGGAGATCGCTCTCGGTGTAAAAAAGAAAGGCGGTTATGAAATCGTCCAGCCTGCCTTTTTGCAGTTCGAGCATCCCAATTTTGCAGAGGCAGTGAATATTTTGGTGCAACAGGGGGTCAGAAAGATAATTGTCCATCCATATTTTCTCTACATGGGCAGCCATGTTACAAAAGACCTTCCGTTTGAGATAGAGACGGCAAAGAAGAAATATCCAAACCTTGATGTTATTCTTGCGCCGCATCTGGGGTATCATGAAAAATTAGTGGAGGTGGCGGTGGAGAGGATTGAAGCAGGCAAGGGTCAAGGGTCAAGGGTCAAGGGTCAAAAAGAACAGTGGCTGGGGTCTGGGGTCTGGGGGCAAAGGAAAAATAAATCTGCCCCTTGCCCCTTGCCCCTTGCCCCTGTATTTCAGCATCCCATCGAGGTAGAGAGTTTTCGTCTTATAGGCGAGCAGCTTGATGAATCAAGGTTTGATGCAAGGGAGCTGCCTATTATTAAACGCTTAATCCATACAACCGCGGACTTTGAATATGCGGATTTGGTCAGGTTCGGCAACGGTGCGATTACGGCGGGGATTGATGCAATTTCAAAAGGCGCTGATATAATTACCGATGTGCGGATGGCGGAGGTTGGAATCAGCAGGGAACGGCTTTCTCAATTTGGCAGTACGGTAAAATGTTTTGTGGCGGATGAAGATGTGGCAGAGTATGCGAAAAAACATAATATGACCAAGACTGCGGCAGCTATGAGAAAGGCGTTTGAATGCGGATTGCGGAATGCGGAGTTCGGAGTTAAAGAA
>JACPZB010000103.1 GCA_016195725.1 Deltaproteobacteria bacterium
ATTGGCACAATACAGAGAGCTTGCGGCATTTGCCCAGTTTGGAAGCGATTTAGACCCTGCAACCCAGAGGCAGCTTGCAAGAGGTTCAAGGCTTGTTGAGATATTAAAGCAGGGACAGTATAAACCTTTGCCTGTTGAAAAGCAGGTATTGATTATCTATGCCGCAACAAACGGCTATATAGACGGCTATCCTGTTGCTGCATTAAAAAAATACGAGGAAGAGCTTTATATATTCTTTGACACAAGACACCCTGAGCTGATTAAGGAACTTAAAGAAAAGAAGGCAATAGACGACACCATTAAGCCGAAGCTAAAAAAGGCTTTGGATGATTTTAAAGAATTATTTGTAGCGGAAGGAAAGTAAGAAGTAAAAAGTAAGAATCAAGAGAAAATCTTATCTCTAGTTTCTTGCTTCTGGCCTCTTGGAACTTGAACCATGCCCAGTTTAAAAGACATAAAACGCAGGATAAAAAGCGTAAAGAGCACCCAGCAGATTACAAAGGCGATGAAGATGGTTGCGGCTGCGAAGCTGAAGCGCGCCCATGACGATATTGTTGCAGCGCGGCCTTATGCGCAAAAGATGCTGGACATCGCCAACAGTCTTGCCTCAAGGGTTCGGCCGGACGCGCACCCTCTCCTCCATAAAAGAGGCGGCAACAGAATTGAGCTTATTGTTGTTACATCCGACAGGGGGTTGTGCGGAGGCTTTAACAGCAACATTTTGAGGGCTACTGAAGGTTTTTTAAGAAACAATACCGATAGCACAATAACTCTTAATATCATTGGCAGAAAGGCAAAGGACTATTTTAAGCGCAGGGATATGAAAATCAGACAGGAGAGAACCGTAGGCTCAGGCAGGCCGAAATACGCCGCTGCCGCAGAGATTGCAAAAGAGATTGTGGATTCATACATAAAGGAAACATTTGACGAGACATATCTCATATACAGCGAATTCAAATCAGCGCTGAGCCAGAAACCCGTAATACAAAAACTTTTGCCCATTGAACCGACCAAGGGAGTTGAAAAAGCTGCGGAATATATATACGAGCCGTCTCAGGAGGCAATCCTTGCGGATATTTTGCCGAAATACATAGAAATTCAGATATTCAGGGCGCTTTTAGAATCCGCTGCCAGCGAACACGGGGCGCGCATGGCGGCAATGGATTCTGCGACAAAGAATGCCAAAGAGATGATTTCCAGCCTTACCCTGACATACAACAGATTCCGCCAGGCAGCCATTACAAAAGAACTGATGGAGATCGTGAGCGGGGCAGAGGCGTTGAAAGGATAAAAAACCGTGAATCGTGACCGTGTTCCGTGTCCGTGAAAATTTTTTTTAACGGTCACGGATAACGGACACGGAACACGGTATTTAACGGAGGTTTTTGAATGGAAAAAAAGAACATAGGCAAGGTAACGCAGGTCATTGGAGCGGTTCTGGATATAGAATTTCCCCCAGGGAATTTACCGGCCATATACAATGCCGTCAAGGTTACAAACCCCAGCATAAATGACCAGCAGTGGAATCTGGTTCTGGAGGTTGCCCAGCACCTCGGTGAAAATACCGTGAGGTGCATTGCTATGGATTCAACAGAAGGCCTTGTCCGGGGAATGGAGGCATGGGATACGGGAGAAGGCATATCCGTTCCCGTAGGCAAGGGGGTTCTTGGAAGGATATTGAATGTGATAGGAGAACCTGTTGACGAGATGGGGCCTGTAAAGGCGGATAAAAGATATCCGATTCATAGGCCTGCGCCTTCATTTGATCAGCAATCAACAACAGCAGAGGTTTTTGAGACAGGCATAAAGGTTATTGACCTTTTAACGCCGTATCTGAAAGGCGGCAAGATAGGGCTCTTCGGCGGCGCGGGCGTTGGAAAGACAGTTCTGATTATGGAGCTTATAAATAATGTTGCCATGCAGCACGGCGGATATTCCGTATTCGGCGGCGTTGGCGAGAGGACAAGAGAGGGGAACGACCTCTGGCTTGAAATGAAGGAGTCGGGCGTTATTGACAAGACCGCGCTTATTTATGGCCAGATGAACGAACCGCCTGGCGCAAGGGCAAGGGTCGGGTTGACAGCGCTCACCGTTGCCGAATATTTCAGGGACGAAGAAAATCAGGATGTGCTTCTGTTTATAGACAACATCTTCAGATTTGTTCAGGCAAACTCCGAGGTCTCCGCGCTTTTGGGAAGAATACCATCGGCAGTCGGTTATCAGCCTACGCTTTCAACGGATGTGGGAGAATTGCAGGAGAGGATTACCTCAACAACAAAAGGCTCTATAACTTCGGTTCAGGCAATATATGTGCCTGCCGATGACCTTACAGACCCTGCGCCTGCGACAACATTCGCGCATCTGGACGCAACAACAGTTCTTTCAAGACAGATAGCGGAATTGGGCATCTATCCTGCGGTTGACCCGCTTGATTCCACTTCAAGAATTCTTGACCCGCAGATTATCGGCGATGAGCATTATGCAGTTGCAAGAAAGGTTCAGCAGGTTTTGCAGAAATATAAAGACCTTCAGGATATCATAGCCATTCTTGGCATGGACGAACTTTCAGAAGATGACAAACTGGCTGTTTCAAGGGCAAGAAAAATCCAGAGATTCCTGAGCCAGCCGTTCTTTGTTGCAGAGGCGTTCACAGGCTCGCCCGGAAAATATGTGGGCGTAAAAGACACTATCAAAGGATTTAAAGAGATTGCTGAAGGCAAGTATGACGACATCCCTGAGCAGGCATTCTATCTGGTCGGCACAATAGAGGAGGCGCTGGAAAAGGCGGAGAAGTTAAGGACAGCAGCTTAACACAAGAAGCAAGAAGTTAGAAGCAAGAAGCAAGAAAAAACTTGTATCTCTTGCTTCTCTTGCCTCTTGCATCTTGATTATGGCAAATACATTCTTACTTGAAATAGTAACACCCACGCAGCTTGTCCTTTCCGAACAGGTTGATTTTATGACAGCCCCCGGCAGTGAAGGAGAGTTCGGCGTGCTTGCAGGCCATGCGCCGTTTCTCACCACTTTAAAACCCGGCAAGTTGAACTACAAAATCGGCAACGACACCACCCGGCTATCCATAGGCATCGGCTATGCAGAAGTTGGGCATGAAAAGGTGACAATACTGGCTGAGACGGTTTCTTAAACGGATTTTCCCCCGCCTATTTTCTTTTCTTCTGAGTCTCTTACAAAACTCGTCATTCCGGTTTTTCTTAATATCTCTCAATATCCGTTGCTATAGTAACGGCAAGAAATAGAGTGTCATTGCGAGCAGGTCCCTCACCTGTCATTGCGAGGCAAAGCCGAAGCAATCTCGTCCTTGTAGTATGACAGTTCGGGATAAACTCTGCAATCCCTATGTGCCGAGATTGCTTCGTCGGCCTTCGGCCTCCTCGCAATGACATGTAAAGCTACTTATTTCTGTTAATATAACAGCCGTGTAGGTTGGGTTGAGCTTTGCGAAACCCAACAAACCATTGCAATAAATCGTTGGGTTGAAAAACGCAACCCAACTTACTTACTGTAATTCCAAAATGATAAAAGACATTGAACTTGTTATTCCCGTATGTGATAATACATTTACGAATAAATGAATAATGACGTTTGCAGGATTGAGGGTAAATGCCGACAGTTTTAAAAGTTGGAGCATACAGATTTTTCTTTTACGCTAGAGACCGAAATGAACCTATGCATATTCATGTGGAACGTGATGATAAAATTGCCAAATTCTGGCTTGATCCTGTCAGATTACAAAGCAGCGGAGGATTTAGCCGTTTAGAACTTTCTAAAATCCACAGTATGATTGGGAAACATCATTCAAAATTAATGGAGGCATGGCATGAATATTTCGGCAGTTGAAATAGAGATTCCTGTGGCGGAAGATGTAAAAGTAACGAATGACACTTTAAGTGTAGACCTCAGTGATGGAAGGACAATTTCTGTTCCTCTTGAGTGGTTTCCTCGCCTGCTGCAAGCAACCTCAAAAGAAAGAAATAATTGGAGATTAATCGGGAAAGGTCAGGGTATTCACTGGGAAGACATTGATGAAGATATAAGTGTTGAGGGGTTAATAGCTGGTAGACCGTCGGGTGAAAGCCAAATATCCTTTATGAAATGGTTGAAACAAAGGCAATCCCGCCTAACAAGCAAATCCGGCGGACGGCATATAACTTCGCCGCTAATTTAGGTCGTTAGCCTCTTTCAGAATATCGTCGTATTTATTTTTTCGGAACAAGCGTAATCTTAGCCTTGCCGTCCTTGACAACAACCTTATATTCCACATCATTGCAATTTAAATCCTTTTTTACCTTTTCTGTCTGCTGGGCAATGGCCTGTGTGAATTTTTCATAAGACATATCTACGATCGATTCCCCGGCAGTCTTTTTTGCCTCCATGAATTGCTGATATACGGTTTTGAATTTGTCATCGGCGGCCGGTAATTTCTCCTTAAGTCCGCCGGAAGGAGAAGGATTTGCTTCAGGTCTTTGACTGGGTTCAGGAATTACAGGCGCAGCAGGCATTTTTGCCCCAAATGCCGCCCCCCGCTCATAAGTCCCTTCTTCAATCTGTCTTAGTATCCTGCTCCAGAATTGTTTGTAGGATGTATATTTCGAGGTAAGCGTGGAGTATCTGAATCTTAGCGAGGTGCTGTTGATTCGCTGGTTGCTGTATCTGAGGATAAGGCGGTCTATCTCATCTCTTAATGCAGAGGGTTCCTTTTTCAGGGTTTTTACAAAATACTGCTCGTAGTCTGCCCTAAGCTTGCTTATCTTTGAGTCAAGCATATCAAGGTCTTCTTTAATGCCCATGGTTTTGCATTTTAGCAAACAGATAAAAAATGTAAAGAGTTATATATCACACACCCCGCATCTTACACACTTCCCCACATTGCACGGTGGTGTTGTCTGTGCCTTCAATGCCCGCTCGTATTCTTCCAATAGGTATTCTTTTTTAATCACCGTGTCTATAAAGTCCCATGGAAGTATTTCGGAAAACCCCCGCGGCCTGTTGGCGTAAAAGTCTGCATCAGCCGCCGCATTTTTTAGCGCCCCTTTCCAGCCTTTTGCGTATGCACTGAGCAATATCTTTCCTACCCTTCTGTCTCCCACGGACAAAAGGGTTTGAATATATCCTTGCCGCAGAGAAAGAAACGAAAGTTTTATTCCTTTTTCAATCTTCAGCCCCTTTTTAATTATATCCATTTTATTTTTCAACGATTCCATATCCTCATAACCGCACCACTGAAATGGGGTAAATGGCTTAGGTATGAACGGGTTTATGCTCACCGTAATCAAACCGCCATGCATCGCGGTTTTAATCTTTAGAACAAGATTAACAATCGTCTCTATATCTTCAATCGTCTCTGTCGGAAGGCCGATAATGAAATAGAGTTTCAATTTTTGTATGCCTGCCTTTGATATAAGACTCGTGGACATTATGATATCTTTTTCAGATATCCTTTTATTTATAACATCCCTTAACCTTTCTGAACCAGCTTCAGGCGCAATGGTCATGGTTTTATAGCCGCCGTTTTTGAAGAGTTGCAGATTATCTTGATCCAATGCGTCAAGCCTGATGGAAGATAGCGTAAGCTCGCCAGCATTTTCTATAACTGTTTTGCAGAGTGGTTTCAAACCGGAATATTCTGATACAGCGGCTCCGACAAATCCAATTTTTTTCGTTGCAGCCATACCCTCCAATACTTCATCTTTCAGGCTCTGCAAGCCCCTCTCCCTCGGCGGCAGATAGACAAAGCCTGCCGCGCAAAACCTGCAACCCCTTCCGCAGCCTCTTTCCACCTCAAGGAGATAGGTGTTTCTGAAATTTGTCTCATTTGTCAGGATATTTGAAGCAGGTGTTGGAAAGGCGTTAAGATTTTTCACCTTTCTGCTTTTTATTTTTTCAGGCGAACCATTTGCAGGCTTAAATTCTTTAATTAGATTTCCCTGATATGAGATATGGTAAAAGCTTGGTATATAAACTCCCGCAGCGGCGATGAGGGCTTGCAGAAGCCCTTGTTTTGTTCTTGCCTTATGATATGCTGTTCTAAAGGCATCTAAAAACTCTGGAATAAACTCCTCACCCTCGCCAACGGCAAAGAGGTCAAAGAAATCTGCAATAGGTTCAGGATTTAAAGTTACAGCAACACCGCCTGCCATAATCAATGGCTTTGCTTTATTTCTCTCGGATGATAAAAAAGGGATTTTTGCAAAGTCGAAGATTTTAAGTATATTCAGATAATCTTCTTCAAATGATATGGAAAATGCAATAATGTCAAATTCGGCAAGAGGTCTTTGCGATTCTAGGGAAAAAAGACAGGTGTTTGTTCTATCAAATTCTCTTATATCACCTGCATCGGGCAGAAATACCCTTTCGCATACGACATAATCAAGGCTGTTTAAAATATGGTAAACGGCCTGAAATCCAAGATTGCTCATGCCGACAAAGTATGAATTTGGATAAACAAGACACACGCTTATCCTGCCGCCACACTCCTTGTAAACAGTCCCCTTTTCCTTAGAAAGAATGTCCTTTGTCTTTTTCTTGAGCTGCCAGGAAATAAAAATACCTCCTCACTGTATAAAAGTTATTATATATAACTTTTGGAATTATTTGGTAAAAAAGATATATTGGAGGATAGAGAAATGTGGTTAGATTAAAAAGTGAAATAAATTGATATTGTCTTACTGGCGCCTAACGGTCAGGGTTTGGCGAAGGCGGGCATTAGAAACACTTTACTGTCGCCATGCAGAAAGTTTGTTAAAAGTTGCAAGGTTTCGTATCGCACTGCCCGCCTGCTTTTGCCAAGTTAATGTTAGTAGAAGTGCTACTTTGTCCATTAAGAAATGTCATTTAATTTTCTGCTGAATTTTGTATTGTGCTATTGCGGCTTCTCTGAGTTGCTTTCCTGTTGTGAGATACTTGTCAAAGTATGAAATGTTTTCGTCAGTCACCATAATTTGTCCTTCGTAAATATCCTCTTTCTTATAGCCCTTTTTTCTTTTGGCAGTTAAAGCATTTCTATGTTGTGGAGTTAAGTATTGATTTGTCTGAACTTCGTTAGAATGGATAACCCAATATTTAATTTGGTCTCTATAAACCGCAATCCAGATGAAAACATCGCAGCATTTTGGTTTTTGTTGTTGGAAGTTCATCAGAAAAGGTCGTTTGCTATCAGATGCTATCGCTTTAATTATTAGCGGTTCTTCTTTTCTTTGTCGGTCATTTGCTCTTGATGCTTTTACTTCAATCTTGATGTAGTGCTGTTTGCCTTTGTCGTCAGTCCAGTCAAGGTAAAGGTCGTATTCACCTTTATAGGATTTATCAAATTTTTTTGAAGGTCGTTTGAAATCTGGTTCAAGTTCTATAAGATGACCAAAAGCCCACAGAACCAATAATTCATTGGCTCCATAATGAATTGTTGGCTGAAAAATATCGTGATTGATTGCGTTCATTCAAATAATTCAGTTTGACGACTTGAAGCACATACAATTTCGATAGGAAGCTCTTTGAGTTCCTTCTTAATATGTTTTGAAAATCCAGTATTTGCTACTATCATTTTCTCAAAGTCTAAATTAGATTTGAGCATACTTTTGTAGTGAAAAACATCTCTAATTCTCGCGATTCCTTTTTCAAATTTTTCATCAACATCCCAAGTTGTTACTTTGAAGGAATATAATTCATCGGAATATAGATAGTATTTACCCCAGTAGGAATAAATCTCGTTTAAATCAATTGTAAAACATTCAGCCTTTAAATGACCCTCGATTCTTACTCTCACTTCGTTATATCTTTCATCAATTAAATCAGCAAGCACTAACATGCCTTTTCTCTTATCGGAAAAATCAACTTGGTCTATTAAGTCAGCATAGAGAAAGGTAGTATGTCTTACAAAATTTAAATAAAGCCCTTGAGCCCACATTTTTCCTCCCAAAACAATTTGAAATGCTGAACTTGGGAAAGACATTCTTTCTAAAACTTTATCATTAAGAACTTTAGATAATTTTCTTAAGCGGAATGGAGCGTGTCTAAACCAATTATTTGGATAATGCACATAACTCAGCGCTTCAAGCACACAATCCTTTTGTATGTGGAATTCTGCCTCATTTTGATAAGATTTTATCAAACTAATTAAACTTTGAGAATAAGGCGTACACCAAATTAGCGGTAAGTAAGACGATGTTTCTAAACAGATTTTTTTCATTTCCATAATTAAGCCGCCATCAATGTGATTCCTGAATGCGCAAAGAAGTCGGTAATAATATCCCCTTGCTTGCTGCTTGCTTTTACAATCCGTTCAATTGATTTTAATGGCTTTTGTGCGTAACAGCCAGAAACATTTTCTTGCAGGCGGTAGAACACTTGTTGTATGTCTACCCAAACATTACCGGCACGAATGTTTTCCGATTTACTGCGTTCAAAGTTTTCTGTTTTTTGTCCGTTTACCTCTTTGTAATAACCACGAAGGATTTTAGGAATGTCTGTGTATTCGGCGTTAACATCAAAGCAAGGGTCTCCCTTGATGTAATACAAACATTCCTGTCTTACAGCCATCCAGTTTTTTTGAGTTCCATAACCTCTCTGATTTCGCATTGTAATGAAACTCCTTGAAGTGAGTTCATGA
>JACPZB010000104.1 GCA_016195725.1 Deltaproteobacteria bacterium
AATGTGTCTTCAAGAATCCTTCCGAACGGGCTTGACCTTCCAAGAAGCACAAGCAGGTAATATCCAAGAACCGTTGGGGGAATGACAATGGGCTGCATGACAAGGGCATCCAAAATGCCTTTTCCAAAAAAATCCTTTCTCGCCATGAGCCATGCCAGACAAAGACCAATGATTATGGAGAAGAAGGTGGCAACAATTGAGACCTTTAAAGTGAGGTAGAGCGGGAAGAGGTCAATCATAATAGGCTATTTTTAACACAGCAGCTTGGATAAGACAAGGAGAGAAAAAAGGGTGATTTATTTGAAGGTATATTATTTATATTTGTAAAATTGTTTTCCATTGCAGGTTGTGTTATAAATACGGCGTCAGGGGAGGGGGAATGGTAAATAAATCTGTCCCCCATTATTTCGCATTATTTCGATGAATGACGCACCTTACAAACCTTACAAACCCCTATTGACAACAGCGTAATTTTTATGTCTAAATATGAAGAAGTATGTCAACAGTTGCTATAGATATAACAAATGTTTGTAATTTTGATTGCATCCATTGCCTCAGAGACAAGATGGAGTCTAGAGTTAATATTTCGGTGGACTTATTTAAAAAGATAATAGACCAGATTGCTGAATTGGGCATAGAGCGAGTGAGTCTCACAGGCGGAGAGCCTACTCTTCATCCAAATTTTGGCGAATTATTGACCTACTTAGCAGAAAAGGAGGTGGAATTTAACTTTGTTACCAACGGCTGGGAATTTAAGGAAAGAGTACTGCCTATATTTCTGGATCGCGCAGTCAAAAGATATCTTCAAAGCATTTGTTTCAGTATAGATGGAGCATCAGATAAAACCCATGATGTCCTGAGGGGTAAAGGCTCGTTTCGGGAAGTTATTAAAGCAGCGAATCTCTGTCGCCTCAAAGGTATTCCCATAAGTATAAAGACGGTAGTTACTAATATTAATAAGAACGAAGTGATGGAGATTGCACTGCTTGGAGTTTCTCTCAAGGCTACCAAACATCACTTCATTGCCCTTACACCTACGCCAAGAGCGATAGATGAAGGCATTATTCCTAGCTCTTCGGAAATGAAGGAAATTTTTTCTTTCATTACAGGAACCCTGATGCCAGCAATGAAGACACAGATAAATATAGAGGGCGCATGGGGGCTGAGCCCCCCTGTGGTTAACTGTAATGCCTACCTCCAGATTTATAATATTGATCATATAGGGAATTTCCTCTTTTGTTGCAATCTTTCCCATGTGCGAAACGGAGATAAGCCATATGAAATCGGAAGAGAGTTTCTTGTAGACCTGAACAAGGAAAGTTTAGAAAAAGGCATCGCTGAACACTATCAAGTGTTGGCTCAATTTACCAGAGATAGACTTAAGGATGCTTTAGGCGGCTACTCACTTACGCGGTTTCCATGTTGGTGGTGTCTGCAATACTTCGATAAGGTAGATTGGTTGAAAAATTACACTGACTCCGAGTTTTACCAGCTTGTCAAGGAAAAGCAGAATGGTCAATATGTGGGAAATCAACGAATTGTAAAATGAAGAGTTGTTGAGAAGTTTTCTCAGATAGAGTGTGAAGCTTAATAACATTAAAAAGGAGGATAAAAATGGATAACGTTAGTATCTTGGAGAATCCCAAATTGATGGGTCTTGCAGATCCTTTTATGAAGATTAATGATAAGGTGACTATCGTTTCGGCCGATGGGGAAGGACTTGTGTTAAATCTTAATACTCGGAAAACCTTCTGGGTTAACGGCTCTGCTGCCTTCCTTCTGGAGTTGCTTCAAGAAAACAGTGAAGGAATATCGCTTTCTTCTGCAAAGAAAGCAGTGGATAGTCACCACATTACCTCTGAAAAGGAAGATATTCTCTCTGATCTTGTCTCATTCTTTGGGCAAATGGAAAAAATCGGACTCATTTCGTGTTCTGAGATTTTCGGAACAAAAGCAAGCAGATGCTTCAACAGTAAACTTCCAAAACCTTATTTAAAGCCAATCATTAAGGAAGAGACGGAGAGCAAACACAGGCAGACGGGAGGTGGCAATGCCTCGACCGCCGCTTACTATGGAACTCACTGATTAAAATAAAGTTCTAACTAAATTTTGTGTGAGGTGCGATAGAAGATTTTTGCGGCATGCGCATGTCGCGAAGCACGATTCCTCTGATCGCACGAGCAAGGAGGTGATCAAAATGAAGTGCCCCGCCTGTAACGGAACTGGGACGTGTAATAATGACCATCACGCAACCAACTTCGTAGCGGCCATCACCGATAGCGTCGAAGGGCTCCTTGGGTTCAACGACGAGTGTCCGGACTGTGGGCAGGTCGTGTCAGCCCCTGGCGACTGCTCGGCGTGCAACGGAAGCGGCAGAGTGTAAAGAGTAAAGAGGGTCAGGTCTACTTTCTTGTCATTTGCAAAGGAGTGAGGAGTGAGTAAGCTTAAAGAGCTTAAAGAGAGCTTAAAGAGGGTCAAGTCTTGTATTTTGACTATATTAAAATTAAAGACCCCTCATGTCTTGTGGATAATAAAGGGTGGGTTTCGAAGGACTGGAAAGTGAAGTTTTATTCTATGGGTGCGGAGTTATTGCAATAACTGTAATCTGGTTTTGACCGGAACCGTAACGCCAAAAGATTCGGTATGCTGCCGGTGTGGATTATTCAGCATAAGCCTCAAAGACCTTCTCTCCTTTCGGACCTTTGAGGGATGTGAACTCATGAGTTTGCAGACTTGAAAAAATAGGGTCAGCGCCCATTAAACAGGCAGAAAAATAAAACAAGACAAGAGCGACATTAAACCTGTCTAAAAACTCCTAAAATGTCATCCTCTGAAGGAGTTTACACATAAGGATTGACATTACCTGATGCCAAAGATGATTTGACAATCATATATATGTGATATACAATATATACAAATATATATTCAGGGGGCAGAAGCATGACAACACAAATGATTGTAAGGATAGATGAAGGGGTCAAAAACAGGCTTAATAGGCTTGCAAGGCTTGAAGGCAAAACAACAAGCGAAATAGTCAGGGAGCTGATAGAAGAACGTATTAAAGAGCGCGATATCGGCGCATATGTTGATGACCTGTGGAATAGAATCGGCAGGAAATTAAAATCAAAAGGCGTAACGGCTGCAATAATAGACAAGGCTGTCAAAGAGGCGCGAAAGAAGCAGGGATGAAGGTTGTCATTGATACGAATATCTTTGTTTCATCATTTTTCGGAGGCAATCCGAAGAAGATTATAGACCTGTGGAAAAAAGAAAAAATAACCCTTTGTCTGTCCCATGCTGTCCTTGATGAATATATAGATGTCCTTCGAAGAATCGGGCTGGCAGACGAAACGGAACTTGAAGAGTTGTTGTCCCTTTTTTCAAGGGGCTTTAATATCCTGTTTACCGCAAAAACGCCAAAGATAAAGATTGTCAAAAATGACCCTGATGATGATAAGTTTATTGAATGCGCTGCAGCATTAAAAGCGGATGTTGTTATAACAGGAGATAAGAAAGTCCTTGCTGTAAAGGAATACATGGGCATCAGGATGTTAACGCCGAAGCAGTTTTTGGAAATCCATGACAATTTTGAGAAAAAATGATTCTTCGCAATTGAAATTTACGAGGACATCCCCTTATTTTTTATTGAAGGCGATTTGAAAAGGATTTAACCATGCCAACACTTTCAGGAAAGCTTAAAGAGGGTCATGTGGTAGAGGGTCACATGTGGTAGAGGGTCAGGTCTGCTTTCTTGTCATTTGCAAAGGAGTGAGGAGTGAGGGGAGTGAGAAGGGTGGAGAGGGTCTTCAGCCTGTTTAACTGCTCTTTGGCTTCATCAGTGAGATAGATATCAAACAATGAGGATTCTCCTACAGTTCATCAATGTTGAGCTTCGTTATCCTGCCTCTATCAGCGTCTTTAAGCCCCCTGCGGACGCTCTCAAGAACTTCTTTGTTTTTATAAAGCCAGATTTCCGAAGCAGGAATAATGTCTGCCATTGCCTTCAGCCGGATGAAATCCTCTATATCAATAACCGCAGCCACTTTATGTCCCTTGGTATCGGTTATATACTGCTTAACTTTGACGAGGTTTTCCTTATGTTTTATCGCTGTGCCCATGTCTTCCCTCCCTTTTGTTTAAGTAAGGACATTATTATATCAGGTTAACGCATTTTGTAAAACCTTTTTTTAAAGCGGGGGTGGCAGGGTCAGCATGGATAATTTGGCATGAGCCTCTGTTTTTATTGTGGCAATCCGAAACCATATTTTTTCATAATCGCCCTTCCGGCAGGGCTGTTTACATAATCAATAAACAGCCGCGTATCTCTTTCAACCTTCGTAGTCTTAATTATTGCAACTGCCTGATTGATTGGATTATGGAGGCTGCTGTCAATAATTGTATATGTTATTTCTGGCACATCGGCAACCGACAAAGCCACAATCCCGGCGGATGCATCGCCTGTTTGAACGAACTGAACAGCCTGGCGAATATTTTCAGCATAAATCATTTTGGGTTTAAGTTTATCCCATAATTCAAGTTTTATCATAGCCTCTTTTGCAGCAATGCCGTAAGGCGCATGGTCAGGATTGGCAATGGCAATCTTTTTAATGGACGGGTCAAGGAGGTCTTCCGGTTTTCTTATATTCACCCCTGATCCCTGCTTACTGCCTGCAGGGACAAGTTTTTTATTTACTGCCAAAACAAGCCTTCCTTGGGCATAGAGCTGCTTTGTACCTGGGATAATAAGCCCCTTGCTTGCTAATTCATCAATATATTTCTCATTGGCAGCAAAAAAAATATCGAAAGGCGCGCCGTTTTCTATTTGCCGGGCAAACATTCCTGTGGAGCCGAATGACAGCACAATCTTTATGTCGCTCTCCTTTTCAAATTGCCCGGATATTTCCGTGAATGCAAAAGAGAGGTCAGCAGCAACAGCGATTGTGAGGGATTTTGGCTCCGCAAAAACTCCAGGGGCAAGGGACAAGGGGCAAGGGGCAAGTAAAAAAATAAAACAAACAAGATATACAAGTTCCTTGACCCATGACCCATGACCCTTGCCCCCCAAACTCATTCTTCCTTCACTCTCCTTGTCATCAAATCCATAACCGCATCCTTTGGCGATTTATTTTCATACAGGACGCGGTATACCTGCTCTGTAATCGGCATTTCCACGCCATGCTTTTTAGCGAGCGCATATGCCGCCTCTGCAGTTTTTACGCCTTCCGCCACCATTTTCATTTCTGAAAGTATATCAGGGAGTTTTTGACCTTTTCCTATCATCATGCCGACAGATCTGTTCCTGCTCAGCTCGCCTGTGCATGTCAGAACCAAATCGCCAAGCCCAGATAAGCCTGCAAATGTTGCAGCGTGGCCGCCCATGCTAACTCCAAGCCTTGAGATCTCGGCAAGGCCTCTGGTTATAAGCGCTGCCCTTGCATTCATTCCCAAGGCAAGGCCGTCGGATATGCCCGCTGCTATGGCAATGACATTCTTCAATGCGCCGCCGAGCTCAACCCCTATCATGTCCTTGTTGGTGTAAACCCTGAAGTGGTTGGTATTAAACATCCGCTGCACCTTTTCCGCTGATGCCTTTTTATTGGAGGCGACACAAATGGCTGTCGGCAGCTTCCTGCTTACCTCTTTTGCAAAGGTCGGTCCCGAGAGCACGGAAATGTTTTTATGGATAGCCTTAGGAAGGGTTTGTTTTAAAATCTGAGATATGGTCAGCAGTGTTTCCTGCTCCAGTCCCTTTGAGGCGCTTACGACTATTGCGTCTTTAGGCAAGAAAGGAGCCGCTTTTTGGAATATCTCTCTTACGCCGTGAGACGGAACCACACACACAACCACAGCCCTGTCTTTTACAGCCTCTTCTATGGAATTTACAGCCGTTATGTTTTGGGCAAGCTTTACGCCGGGCAGAAAAAAGGCATTTTCTCTCGTCTTCAGTACTATCTGATATAATTCTTCCTCCCTTATCCAGAGGCTTATATCAAAGCCTTTTTCAGCCAATATATTCGCAAGGGTTGTTCCCCAGCTTCCGGCGCCAAGGACGCAAATCTTCTCCATGTCAATCCTCCTTAAGCGCCATCGGCGTATTTTTTTTCTCCCTTGCCTCTATTGCATCCAGCCTTATCTTTATGACCCCTGGGTTGGGATAGCTTTTTTCCAGTTCCTTATAAAGCTCTACTGCCTCTGCAAGGTTTCCTGTCTCTTCAATGCATACGGCCTTGCCGAGTTGTGCTTCATAAGCGTACTGGCTGTTTGGATATAATGAAGCTACCAGTTCGTATGCCTTTATAGCTTCTTTGTAATGAGCCTCCAAATAATAGGTATTTGCTATCTCATAATAAACCTTAGGGCCGAGCGGAGAATTTAAAGAGCTTTTGATAACCTCCTGAAGCTCTATTCTTGCCTGTTTAATATCAGTGAGTTTCAGATATGCCATTGCTATCTGATATTGAAAATTATCTCTCTTTGCCCCGCCTGTATTTTTTACCAGCCATTGATACTCTCCGAGCGCCTTTCTATAATCGCCTTTATGTATGTATATATCCGCCAGATCACTCCTTGCCAATGCCACCTCTTTGCTGTCAGGATAAAGGAGCATCAATGTTGCATATGCATTCATGGCCTTTCTAATATCCGCCATATAAAGATGGTTGATAAGGCCGATCTTATACTGGCTGGCCGGGGCATACGGGCTTTCGGGATATTTGTTTACAATATTGCTGTAGCTATTTATGGCTTTTGTATACGCCCTTTGGCTGAAAAGCTCCTCAGCTTTTTCATACGCAGGCATGGCCGGGTCCTGAGAGCAGGCGGTAAAGATAGTAAACAATAAGCAGTAAGTAGTAAGCAGTTTCATAATACGGCGTTTATTCACAAATATTTTTTGCAATATTCCCTAACCCTTTTTACACTGTCTAAAACAGAGGGAGTCAACTCCAAAGTCTTTCAACACCTCAAGGAATTTTACTCTCACAGCGGCACCCCCTCTGCACAAACCATCTTTACAAAAGGCTTCTCCAAATCCTTTGTGATAATAAGGTGTATCTTTTGTTCCCCTAATATCTCATGCAGCCTTTGTCTTATCTTTATGCTGTCCGTGTAATTCAACTTCTGCGATATTACCAACAAATCTATATCGCCCCCTTTTTTAAAATCATGGGCGCGGGAACCGAAAAGATAGACCTTGGCATCTTTATCCCTGGTCTTAATGCTTTCCACAATGGTTTCTATATCAGATTCTTTCAGACGCATATTATTGTTTCTACAAACAGTTCGCCTCTCCGAGGCTCATGGAGCGGTTGGATTGTGTGTTAGTCTCCAGCACTTGAATACTCAGCCTTGTATGACTTTCCATCCCAATGGATTTCAGCGACAGTATCACATTCAAAACAGTGCGTCCATAGAATCAAACCTTGTCCTTCATTTTTGATCATGCTAAAACCTGGTTCATCTTTCTCTGTAGCCAGAAATGCCTTGCCCCAACCGTTCTTTTTGTGCGTAAGTATAAGGATAAAAGTTCCTGCTGCGCCAGTCTTATCGCGATAAACTCCCACAACAGCTCTGTCCTTGAAGCCATCTTTATTGAAATCATCTTTCAGCGAGAAGCTCCAACCACGTGTCCACTCATGGCTATCAAGATAAATTTGCGCACCAGAAGAAAGACTATCGCGTCTTAACACGCTCGCTGCTACCCACGCTGAATCAATATTTGCTATGGGTATCCCCTGTATTTGTAACTCGCTGGCCTCGTAGGTCTCGGTCAACCACCATGATTTATCTATGGCTATAGCTAACGAATAGGAAAGCAAGGAAGCACAAACAGCCATGTATAATTTCATCATTGTATGCTACTCCCCTTCTTCTTTCTCCGCAATCGGCGCGATGCCGGTCACCCGTTCTTCTTTCTCAACATCTATCAATTTCACGCCCTGGGTATTTCTGCCAACAACGGACACACTCTTTATTACTATCCGAATTCTTTCGCCGATATCAGTGCAGGTTACTTATTCAGGCGGTTGCGCCAATAGTAAGGTTTGCGGCTCGTATGCGCCACAGCAACCACCCATAGAGTATCTTCAAGTTCCACATAGTGAACGGCATACGGAAATCTATGGAGCAAACAGCATCTTGCCCCGTTTCTTTTTACAGGCCACCGTTCCGGCGCTTCCCGAATATCGGCTAATATCCGGCTCATCTCCTGCTCAAGGTCCAAACCTAATCCGGCGCATTTAGTTTCGTAATACTCAACAGCCTGCCATAATTCAAGTTCCGCGTCATGGTGAATAATAACGCGCTTCATGAATATTTTGCCCGTATCTCGGCAAGTATATCTTCCGCCGGTCTCCCCTTTGCCTTGCCGCTTTTAATTTCTCTGACACGCCTTTCAATCTCTGCGTCCCATGCCGTTTCAATCCCGCTGTCTGCGGCATGATTCAGACCGGCAATGAGTTCATGGGCCAACTCGGCGCGTTCCTTTATGGATAGCTTATGAGCCTTCGCCGCTATTTCCTGCAACAATGAAGACATTGACCATCCCTCCTTTTTTCGTTTTTGGCGGAACAGGCGTCTTGCCTCTTACTCCTCCTCCCCCTCTTCCTCTTTCTCTGCAATCGGCGCAATGCCTGTCACCCGCTCTTCTTTTTCAACATCTATCAGCTTTACACCCTGGGTATTTCTGCCGATGACCGACACGCCCTTCATGGCGATTCTGATTATCTTGCCTATATCGGTGGTGATCATGAGTTCATCTTCAGAAGTTACTTGGGCGATGCCGACCACAGGGCCGTTCTTCTCCGTAACCTTGATGTTTATTATGCCCATGCCCCCGCGGAGTTGGCTCCTGTATTCTTCTATTTCCGTCCTCTTGCCGTATCCCCTCTCGGTTACGGTGAGGATGGTTCTGTTTTCCTCAAGCGCCTCCATTGCCACAACCGCATCTCCTTTGCCAAGTTTTATTGCCCGCACCCCTCTCGCAACTCTTCCCATATCTCTTACCTGCGATTCATTGAATCTTATTGCTTGGCCATCTCTTGTGCCGAGGAATATTTCTTTAGAGCCATCGGTAAGTCTTGTTGCAATAAGCTCATCACCCTCATCAAGACCAAGGGCGATCAGGCCGCCTGAACGGATATTGGCGAAGACCGTCAAATCCGTCTTTTTTATTACACCGTGTTTTGTGGCCATAACAATGAATTTGCCCTCGGTAAATTCCTTGACCGATAGAAATGCGGTCATCTTTTCTCCCTGAGAAAGATTCAGGAGATTGACGATGGCCTTGCCCTTTGCGGCAGGGCCTGCCTGCGGAATATCGTAAACCTTGAGGGAATACGCCTTGCCCTTGTCCGTGAAAAAGAGGATGAAACTGTGCGTGGATGCGACAAACATATTTTCCACAAAATCCTCTTCCTTGGTGGTCATGCCTGTCCTGCCTTTGCCGCCGCGCTTTTGTGTTCTGAACAGGCTTGTCGGATTTCTCTTGATGTATCCGCCGTGGCTGATGTTCACCATCATGTCCTCTTCCGCGATGATGTCCTCCATGGTTATCTCGCCGGTTTTTTCGATAATCTCGGTGCGCCGCTCATCGCCGAACTGTTTTTTGATCTCCTTGAGTTCATTGACGATGACATCCATGAGGAGTTTTTCGCTGGCCAGAATCTCCTCCAGCCTCTTGATGAGTTTCAACACCTCTTTGTATTCCTCAAGAATCTTATCCCGCTCCAGCGCGGTGAGCCTCTGGAGGCGCATGTCCAAAATCGCCTGGGCCTGAATCTCCGAGAGTTTGAATTTGCTCATCAAACCCTCTTTTGCCTCCTGCGGGGACTTGCTCTTTCGTATCAGGGTTATGACCGCATCAAGATTATCAAGCGCAATCTTCAATCCCTCCAGGATGTGCGCCCGCTCCTTTGCCTTTTTCAGTTCGAAGATTGTGCGCCGCGTAACAACCTCTTTTCTGAACCGCACAAACAACTCAAGCAGTTGTTTGAGATTTAAAACCCTGGGCTGTCCGTCAACAATGGCAAGATTGATGATGCCGAAGGTGCCTTGCATCTGCGTATGCAAAAAGAGATTGTTGAGGATAACCTCCCCGACCTCGTCCCGCTTCAAATCCACGACAATGCGCATTCCGTCCCTGTCCGACTCGTCCCGAACATCGGAGATGCCCTCGATTTTTTTATCCCTGACCAGTTCCGCAATCTTCTCGATAAGCCTGGCCTTGTTCACCTGATACGGAATTTCGGTTATGACAATGGCCTGGCGGTTTGTGCGCGGATTTTTTTCAATGCTCGCGCGCGCCCGCATCTGGATGATGCCTCTGCCGGTTTCATACGCGGCCTTGATCCCTTCCCTTCCGTGGATAAAACCGGCGGTCGGAAAATCCGGGCCAGGAATCAGTTTCATCAATTCCTTGATGGTAGTTTCGGGCTTGGCGATGATATGGATGATGCCGTCAATCACCTCCGAGAGATTGTGCGGCGGCATGTTCGTTGCCATGCCGACTGCAATGCCGGATGAGCCGTTCACAAGCAGATTGGGGAAAGCGGCAGGCATCACCAGCGGCTCTTTCAGAGACTCATCATAGTTCGGCCCCCAGTCAACGGTCTCCTTGTCAATGTCCGCAAGCAGTTCGCTTGCAAGCCGCGCCATGCGCACTTCCGTGTAACGCATGGCCGCAGGAGAATCTCCGTCAACAGAACCGAAATTTCCCTGTCCGTCTATCAGCGGATAGCGCAAAGAAAATTCCTGAACCATCCTTACCATCGCATCATAAACCGCAGTATCGCCGTGCGGATGATATTTGCCGATAACGTCGCCGACCACGCGCGCGGATTTTTTATACGGCTTGTTCCACTCCACGCCCATCTCATGCATGGCGTAGAGAACCCGCCGGTGAACCGGCTTCAACCCGTCCCGCACATCAGGCAGCGCCCTGCCGATAATAACCGACATGGCATACCCGAGATACGATTTTTTCATCTCGTCTTCGATATAAACCGAACCTTTTCCTGAGCCATGAAGCCTCCCATGAATACAGTAGACGGTAGAAGGTAGAGAGTAGACAGGGGGAAAAAATCCAAGTCGTTCCTACCTACTATCTACTGTCTACCTTCTACTATCTACCGTCTACTGTCTTTTTATCTCTGATATAATAAGGCGTAATCAGTGGGGGTGTCAAGGATATTGAGGTTGAAAAATTGAGATTGAAAAAATGCGGGAATAAGCGGCTATCTCAGTTCGCTCGTAGTCTTTATTGAACCGTCTTTATCAATATAGAATTTCCCGCCGTATGGGTCTTTGGGGATTTCTCTTATGACATTTTTTGCTGTCATATCTTCCAGCTTTTCCGGCGGTCTTTTAAATCTCTCCTGATAAGCGGTTGCAGCCCTTTCCAGAAACAGGATGGCTTTCAGGGCATTTAGCCGCGTCTCATACATCTTTTTTGTATTTTCATCGTCGGTTCCTGACAGAATCTCCTGTAAAAAGATGACAGCATTTTCAGTCTTTTTCCCTTTATAGGCAAGGCGGGTAGCCAGGGATGCAAGTATGGGGCTGGCATCAGGCCTTTTCGACGCCTCCATGAGATACTCACTGGCCTTAGCATCTTCGAGTAAGAAATAAAATGAATTAAATCCAAGATAAAATGGCAATACCCAGTCCCAATCTCTGTATCTGCTCCCCTTTTCCAGCAAGGCATTCGTCTCTCTCACCATATTGCCTTCCCATGTCAGATGGGCCTGAGCCACATAGTAGGGGTCTAAAAAATAGGGGTCAAGGTGAGTAGAGGCATTCAAGATATTATAAAACCATCTCCACTCCCATTCCTTTACCCGCGGTCTTTCCTTCCGTTCAAAGGTGCTTCCAAAGAAGACAAGCGCTTTAAGAAAGGTATAATCCGAGGCAATGCCGTCAAATTCAAGGGACATTATCTTCAATATCGGAGACGGCAGGACATAAGATGTCCCTTCACCCTTTGGAAGCAGTTTATTGCCCTCTGCAACTTTAGAAAGAATAGAGGCATGAATGGGTAATAATAATAGGATGAGAACAATCGGCAAGACCCTTTGCATATTTAATCCAGAAAATGCAATAGCATTTTCTTACCCAAAAATAAAAACTAAATGCATTTTTCGGGTTAAGGGAACTCCCTCCTTCTAAAGATGACACTGGCAACAATTATAGCGAGAGCGGTATAAACAACTCCGTAAGAGACTGCCCAGAAGATATAGGACAATGTTATCGGCAGGCCATGCGCTGCCTGGGTTTTAATGTCAAATATAGAGAGATTCGGGAAGACATAATATGCCGCCTGCACCACCTTCACAGTAACAGGTGAAACCTTAATCCCCGCTGCCTGAGGGGCCTCCACAAGGGCCTTCACATCCATTATGGATTGGCCGATGATGTAGGATATAATGGTTAAAACAAGGGTAATAAATGATGTAGATGAAAAGGATGCAAAGAGAAAGGTCAGCGCCGAAAGGAGTATAAGCGAAATTGTAATAAATGATATGGATAGTAATATCAACGGCCATGAGAATCTGGGGAAATAACCCGGATAGCTCAGCTTAACCATGAAGATAGAGATGACGGCAAAGATGCTCAAGATGGATATAGTCGTCAGGATAAGAAGGACAATCCCAAGGAATTTGCCGATAATATATTGAGGTCTTGATATAGGACGGGAGAGGACCATATAGATAGTCTTTTTGTCCAGGTCCTTTGCCATAAGATTTATCCCTACAAACAGGACAAGGAGCAAGCCGGTAAATGATATGGTGGATAAGGCCATGTCCACAGCCACTTTGCCCACCTCCTGCATAATCATGCTGGAGATAAGAAGGTTTGCGCCCAATAATAGAAGCGCAAATATGGAAATCCCATAGATTGCCCTGTTTCTAATGCCTTCTTTGAATGTTATTACTGCAATAGGCCAAAGCACAGTCATATTTCAACACCTCCGCCTGCCTTTTCTACTTCCTTTAAAAATATATTCTCCAATGCCGCTGCCCCTGATAAGAGGCTATCCAATCTATCAACCAATCTCAATTTGCCGCTGACAATGATTCCTACTCTATCGCAGAACCGCTCTATATCAGTAAGTATGTGGGATGAGAAAAAGATTGTCTTACTCTGCGCCTTTAGCTCCATCATTATATCGCCCACCATCTTTCTCCCTATGGGGTCAAGGCCGCTCATGGGCTCATCAAGTATGACGACATCCGGGTCGTGGACAAGGGCAAGGGCAATGCCTGCCCTCTGAACCATTCCCTTAGAATATGTCCTTAACTGCCTCTTTCTTGCTACCTGAAGGTTGACCTTGTTTAATAAATCATCAGTCCTTTCCTTGATAACCTTATTGGATAAACCTGATGCCCTGCCGCCAAACCAGAGGAGTTCCTCTGCCGTAAGATAATCATAAAAATATGGGTTTTCAGGGAGATAACCGACATGCCTTCTCGTGTCCTTATCCATCACATCCTTTCCCATTATGGACGCACGGCCGGCATCAGGAGAGATAAGATTGATTAGTATTTTTATGGCAGTGGATTTCCCAGCGCCATTCGGGCCTAAAAAGCCAAAGACCTCGCCCTTATGAATATCAAGGGTGAGGTCTTTCAAGGCCATGACCCTCTTGCTGCCGATACCTTCTTTAAATTCTTTTGAGATGCCTTCGATTTTTATCATGGATTCATGTGTGGCGATAGAACACAATCTCTAAACAAGGTCTTTTATCTTATCCGCAAACTCTTTGAAATCTTTTATATTGTCCAATAAACCATACAGCTTATTGATGTCAACGGTTATATACTCGTGAACCAATATGTTCCTTAAGCCGACCATGCCGGTGAGTTTATCTGCCAAGTCCTCATCAAGATATTTGTATTTTTTCAAAAATTCTATACATTCTGCATAAGTAGAAGGATTGCCGAGATTATATTTGCCGGTCAAATGACATGAAATATCAACGACTATCTGCAGGGACTCTAAAAGACCATACCTGAGCGCCCATTCTTTTGATTTATCAGACCTTATATCGGCAAGGGTATGCCTGTTTTTGAATTCAATAAGCCCGTTTATATTTTCCTCAAGGAGTTTCAGCCTATCCAGCATAGTTTCTATCCCCAAACCTGCCGCTTCTCATTCTTTCTCTTAAACTCCTGTTTACAGCATCTCTTAACGGGGCTGTATCCAGAAAAGATAAGATTGTATTGGTCTTTAGTTCTATGAGCCTCTCCCGGTTCCTGCAAAATAACACCTTGCCTTTTGATAAGATTTTATATGCCAGGACTGGCTTCTTTGTGTAAAGGTCGTTCAATATCACAATATCCACACGCCTTTTGAGGGCTATTTCCATTCTGGAGGCTATAAGACCAATCTCTATCAAAGAAAGGTCTTTCATTGCAACAATGCCGATATCTATGTCGCTCATCTTATTTTGTTTGCCCTCTACAAAGGAACCAAAGAGAACGGCAGATTCAATAAAATAAAATTGCAGCAAACACCTTGATGCTATCTCAGCATCAGCGCTATTAGTTATTATACCCTGCATGGATACCGCCTCTTTTAATTTTTTACTCAATCCCGTCTCCTGCGGTTGCCTCCCATTCATTAAGGTTCTTTTCCTTAAGGTATCCCTCTGCCATCAATTTTTCCTTTTCCTTTATAAGTCTTTCTTTAACAGACGCCCTTATAAATTCGCTTCTGTTTGTAGTCACCATATCCATATCGTGAATGAGATTTTGTCAAGGCCACACCTTAACTTTTTTAATCCTGCTGAAATCCTTTATATTATTGGTAGCAATCGGTATGTTATGCGCAGTTGCTATACCGGCTATCATTATATCCCTGATACCAATTAAGCTTCCGTGTGTTTTTAACTCCCTGTAAATACCTCCGGCTTCTTCGCAGGCAGTGTCGTCAAAAGGAAGGACTAAAAAGCCAGACAGGGTTTCTTTTATAACCCCGATTTCATATTTGCTTCTGGCCCCGCAAAACAATTCAAACTTGTTAATATATGTGGTAACAGGCGCATACTGTTGTATGATCTTTTCAAAGATTTTTACGCCTTGACCTTTGCCTCTTAAGTGGTCAATGATTATATCCGTGTCTATACAGACTCTATTTCCCATTTATCAAACCCTTTTTTGACTTTTTTAACCCTATCTTCAAATCCTTCGCTTAACTTCCCTTTTGTAGACAGCATCCGTTCTTTTACGGATTCTAAATCGCCAACAGGTTTCCCTTTTTCTTTAAGGTATGAAATCAAAGCCTCTCTTATCATTTCGGCCATACCTACACGTTTCTTTTTCTTTTTGCTTTCCTCTGCTGAAATCTCCAGTAAGTATTGCTTAACAACATCATCTAAATATATGGTTGTTCTTTCCATGTCTATAATATGATGTATATATGTTTATATGTCAAGTTAATTTTTACAGAGGTGTCAATGCCAAAAAGGGGGGAGGGTGAGGTCTTCCAATGCCCTGACCTTTCTGGAGCCGATGCCTTCTTTAAATTCCTTTGAAATGCCTTCAATTTTTATCATCAAAATTATTTATACCCAACCCATACAGAATGTCAAACATATTTTCCTTTTATTTTGATTTAGAGGCATCAATAGATTCAATGGCCTTTTTTGCAGGAATGAAGTCTGGTCTTAGTCTTAAGGCTATTTCATACTCCTCTCTGGCCTTATCTTTTAAGCCCTTTGCTTTATATGTGTTTCCAATATTAACACGAGCCTCTACAAAATCTGGTTTTAGCGTTAATGCTGTGCGGTATTCTTCTATAGCCTCGTTAAACCTCTGTTGAATGAAATATACAGAACCAAGATTATTATGAGCCTCTGCATTGCCTGGGTCTAATCTCAATGCTATTTCATATTCCTGCAGCGCCGAGTCCAATCTCCCTTGTTTGGCATAAATATTTCCTAAATTATAATGGGTCTTTTCAATCAATATATTTGATTTGAGATCTGATTTGAGCCTTAATGCCGCAAGATATTCATCTTCAGCCTCTTTCAATTTTCCTTGGCTTAGATAGAAATTCCCAAGATTATTATGAGCCTCTGTATACTCTGGATTGAGTTTTAATGCCGTTCTGTATGCCTGCAGCGCCTCATCCAATCTTCCCTGCTTAA
>JACPZB010000105.1 GCA_016195725.1 Deltaproteobacteria bacterium
ATGAATCAAAGCTAACAATAGGATTTCATGTCGGCAGCGGCTGCCCTTCAAAGCTGTGGCCTGTTGAACGATTTGCTGATTTGATGGAACGGGTTTATGGCAAACTTAAGGCGCAGATTGTGGTTGTCGGCGGCTTTGAAGATATTAGGTTGATTAAAAAGTTGGAAGGGCTTTTAAGTTTTAAGCCGATTGTCATGGCCGGCAAGACTACCTTTGAGCAGACTGCGGCGGTGATAAAAAGATGTTCACTGTTTATAGGCAATGATTCTCTGCCTGTGCATATCGCGGCAGCAGTGGAGGTTCCTGTCATCGTCCTGTTCAGCGCAGCAAATGACTGGCAGAGATGGAGACCTTACGGTAATGATGTCACTGTTGTTTGTAAGGATGTGCCGTGCAAGGGCTGCGAAAAAGCTGTTTGTGATAGCATGGAGTGCATGAACCTTATTACGGTTGATGAGGTCTTTGATTTGGTTTCGAAGAAGATAAACCTGAAAAGAGATTAGATGGGATTCAATAAAATCTTAATTATAAAACTCGGCGCTATCGGAGATTTGCTTATGACAACTCCTGCGATCAGGACGCTCAAAAAGGCCAATCCAACAGCACGCATTTCCCTTGTAGTGGGTAAATCTTCAAAAATGGCGGTGAGCGGCAATCCATATATAGAGGAGCTCATAGAATGTGATGATTATATAATTTACAAAGCGAGATTTCTGCAAAAGGCAGGATATGCGCTCTCTTTGCGCTATCTGCTGAGAAAAAGGAAATTTGATACGGCAATTGTTTTTCATAGAGACTGGCGGTTTAACTTTTTTGCTTTTTTGTGCGGCATACCGGAGAGGATTGGTTTTGACAGAAACGGCGAGGGGAGATTTCTTACCAAGAAGGTTGGAATCAACGATGTCCGGCATCAGATAGACCACTATCTGGAGATTGTTAAGAGTTTCGGCATACACGATGACGGCAGAGATATGGACTTTGCAATAAGCAAGGAGGCGGAAAATGTTGCGGACAAAATATTGCAGACAGGCAGTTTGCGGAAAGGCGATATTGCAATAGGAATATTAGCGGGAGGGGCGAGCAATATAAAGACAGAAATGCCTCAAAAGAGATGGCCTTTGGAATATTACAGAGAACTATCAAACAAGCTCATTGCTGACGGCTATAAGGTTATACTTTTGGGCGCTGAGAGCGACAAGCCTAATGCTGATGCGATTTTAAAACATGTCCCCGAAGGCTTAAATCGGGGGAATGCTGCCTATAATATTATTGACTTGACCGGAAAAACCACATTGGAAGAGACAGCCGCTGTTATGAAAAGATGCAATGTGATTGTTACACATGACAGCGGCCCCATGCATCTGGCAAGCGCTGTTGGCGTGCCGGTAATTTCCATATTCGGCCCTACCGACCCAAGAGAATATTACCCATTAAGCCGCAACAGTTATTATTTCTGGAATGTAGAAAATATCAAGTGTGCGCCCTGCTATAAAGACGGAGAATTTCCGGATTGTCAAAACCCAACCTGCATGAAAGCTGTGACTGTTGAGCAGGTTTACCAAAAGATTGGAGAGCTTATCATAAAAAGAGGTGTGAATAATTGAAAGAACGCGGCAATTTTTGGATGAGATTTTTTGACCGTTATGCTGGCATACCTATTGTCTGGTTTTTGTCTCTGGTGAAACGGGCAAACAAGGCAAAGGGCGGCATGAACAGTATTCTTGTTATCAAGATTGGCGCCATCGGCGATACTTTGTTGTTGGCGCCGGTTTTAAAGGCTATAAAAAATGCGCATCCTAAAGCTTCACTAACGGTAATCGGCAGCAAAAATAATTATGAGGTTTTGAACCGCTATTCTTTTATAGACAGCCTGAAAACATTTGAGGTCTCTAAAGTTATTAAAGAGCCTTCTTATTTTTTCAGATTTATGAAGGATGTGAACAGCAGGGAATACGATGTTGTAATGGATTTTGAATCATGGCCTCGGCTTAGCGCCATAGTGGCATTTTTTGTCGGCACAGGGCGCAAAATAGGTTTTAGGACTAAAGCACAATTCAAACATCTAATATTTGACGCTGCTGTGCCGCATGATTCCAGCCGCCATGAAATAGAGAACTATATGTCTTTAGCCAATGCGATTGGTGTGGGGACAGATCCCCAATTGAAGATTTCGGGGACAAGTTTGAAATCTGTCCCCAGTTTTAAAATAAAATTTCCAATACAGGATTCAGAAAAAATCTTTGTTGAAGATTTATTTAAGAGAGAAAATTTTTTGTTTGATAATCTTATACTGCTTCATCCGTGGAGTTCGGGATACAAGGGACATCTGAAAGAGTGGGGCGCAGAAAATTTTGCAAGATTGGCTGGACTTCTTGCAAAGGACGGTTATATTATCGGTATTACAGGCACGAAAGATAATCAACTTGCGGCAGGAAATATCGTCAATGCCTGTCCTGATAATGTAATTTCTTTTTGCGGCAGATTTACGCTCGGGCAGACAGCATATCTAATAAAAAAGAGCCGCCTTCTCATTACAGTCAATACCGGCATTATGCACCTCGGGGCAGCGCTTAATCACCCAATGATAGCCCTTCATGGACCTGCCGGTGTTGTGAGGTGGGGTCCAGTTGGCTCATCAAATGCCTGTAACATAGAAAGTGATTTTGCATGCGCTCCATGTTTAAATCTCGGTTTTGAATATCCATGCAAGCATGGCGGATGTATGGATGCGATAAAGGTTGAGACGGTTTTGCAGAAGGCGCATGAGATATTGCAACAAAACAATGCGACAAAGGAGAGCCTCATTGCTCAAGAAGCACAGTCAATTCATTGAAAGCCTGCTCTTTATCTCTGACCTGTTTTTAATAGCGGCTTCGTGGTTGTTTTCCTATTATCTGCGATTTCACACCTCTCTTATCCCTGCAGACAAGGGCATTCCGCCGCTCAAGAGCTATATGCTTCTGGTAATCCCTATCCTGCTGATATGGGGTTTTGCCTTCAGGACGTTCGGCCTTTACCGGCCAAGGAGAATAGCTTCGCATCTGTCAGAGATATTTGACATCGCCAAGGCGTGTCTCCTTTCCGTGCTTGTCCTTGTTGCCGTCACCTTTTTCTTTCGGCAATATGAATTTTCAAGGCTGGTGTTTTTATTCTTCGGAGTAATCACGGTTGCCGCCTTGAGTTTGGAGAGATTGCTTTTCAGGGAGATCCTCCGCTATGCAAGAAAAAAGGGGCATAATTTACGATGCGCCGTTGTTGTGGGTATGGGAGACCTCTCTCTCGCGATATTAAAACGGATAGAGATGCATCCGGAAATAGGGATCAAGATTGCAGGCATTGTTACTACCGATAGGAATGAAGTTGGAAAAGAATTAGAGGGCTTCAAAGTGATAGCTGTGTATGACGACTTGCGAAAGATAATTAGAGACAAAGAAATTGACCATGTGATTATCGCATTGGAGTGGGAGCAGCACAGCAAGGTAGCGGAGGTCTTGAAAAATATCGGCGATGAAATGGTTGATATAAAGGTTATACCGGACATTTATGAATTTATGACGGTAAGGGGAGGGGTTGATGAACTGGACGGTCTCCCCATAATCAGTCTGCAAGGCACGCCGCTTTACGGTTGGAACATTGTTGCAAAGAAGGCTGCGGACATTGTCTTTTCAATCATTGCCGTCATTATAACCGCGCCGCTCATGGCTCTCATCGCCATCCTGATCAAAATCACATCCCCAGGCCCCGTATTCTACAAGCAGGAAAGAATGGGCATCGGCGGAGATACTTTTCAGATGCTTAAGTTCCGCTCCATGAGAACGGATGCGGAAAAAGAGAGCGGCGCAGTGTGGGCTAAGGCGGATGATCCAAGGAGAACGCGGCTTGGAACATTTTTGCGAAAGACCAGCCTCGATGAACTGCCGCAGTTTTTTAATGTGCTCAAGGGCGATATGAGCATAGTCGGCCCGAGGCCTGAAAGACCCGTATTTATAGAGGAGTTCAGAAAGAACATACCGAAATATATGTTGCGGCATAAGATGAAGGCAGGCATAACCGGCTGGGCCCAGGTGAACGGTTTGCGGGGCGATACCAACCTTAAAAAAAGAATAGAATGCGATTTATATTATATCGAAAACTGGTCAGTGGCATTAGATTTGAAAATCATGTGGTTGACAATCTGGAAAGGTCTTGTCAATAAGAATGCCTATTGATTTGCGCTTCAAATTTTCTTGCAATAGCAGATTTCCTTTGATATTTTTTAAACCAAATTATCAATCTGCAGTAAGGAGGTGATTTTGAACATCTGTGTTATTGGTACAGGCTATGTTGGTCTGGTTGCCGGAACATGTTTTGCCGACAGCGGAAATGACGTTATCTGCGTAGATATAGATGCAAAAAAAATAGAAAAACTCAACAAAGGAGAAATACCTATTTATGAGCCAGGCTTACAAGAACTTGTAAGTAGGAATGCCAAGGAAGGAAGACTTAAATTTACTACAGATATTTCTTGCGCAGCAAGAGAATCGCTTATCTGTTTTATTGCGGTCGGGACACCGCCTGGCGAAGATGGTTCTGCAGATTTGAAATATGTGCTGGATGTTGCAAAAAGCATAGGAATGCATATGAATGGATACAGGATAATAGTTGACAAAAGCACTGTCCCTGTAGGAACTGCCGATAAAGTCAAGGCAGCCATACGGGAAGAGGTTAAAAAGCGCAGCAAAGATTATGAATTTGACGTGGTCTCAAACCCTGAGTTTTTGAAGGAGGGGGCTGCTATTGAGGACTTTATGAAGCCTGACCGTGTGGTTATTGGCACCGACAGCGTTCGTGCTGCCGAGATCATGAAGGAGCTGTATTCACCATTTATGCGCAAGACAGACCGCCTTATTGTGATGGATGTGCGCAGCGCTGAGATGACGAAATACGCCGCCAATGCCATGCTTGCAACAAAGATTTCTTTTATAAACGAGATTGCCAATTTGTGCGAGCTGGTGGGCGCTGATATAGATAATGTAAGGCGCGGCATAGGAACGGATTCAAGGATAGGGTTTGAATTCCTCTTTCCCGGTGCGGGGTACGGCGGTTCCTGCTTTCCCAAGGATGTTCAAGCAATTGTGAGGATTGCCGGCGAGCATGGTTATGATATGAAGGTGCTCAAATCTGTAGAAGAGGTGAATTGCAGGCAAAAGGGCTTGATAGTTGATAAGATACTTGAACACTTTAAAAGAGAGAGGTCAAGGGTTCAAGGGTTCAAGGGTTCAAGCCCAAGTCCGACCACCCGGCCTCTGGAGGGGAAAGTCATCGGCGTTTGGGGATTATCGTTTAAGCCAAAAACCGATGATATGAGAGAGGCGCCTTCAATAACAATAATAAACAGATTGCTTGACGCCGGCGCTAAAATAAAGGCGCATGACCCTGAGGCAATGGATGAGGCTAAGAAGATATTTGACAGCAGGATTGAATATATTCAAGACAACTATGAAGTTGTGAAGGATGCTGACGCCCTTGTGGTTATCACAGAATGGAACGAGTTCAGAAGGCCAAATTTTGAGAAGATGAAAAAGATAATGAAAACCCCTGTAATCTTTGACGGCAGGAATATATATGACCCTCATGAGATGAGGAGTATGGGCTTTACCTATTACGGAGTAGGGAGAGTGTAGTGCGCATACTTGTGACAGGCGGCGCTGGTTTTATCGGCTCGCACCTTTGTGAAAAGCTTTTAAATCAAGGTCATGATGTGCTGTGCCTTGATAATTTTTTCACTGGCTCAAAAGATAATATTATCCATCTCATGGATAATCACAGGTTTGAACTTATCAGACACGATATTATAGAGCCTATCCTTTTAGAGGTTGATCAGATTTATAACCTTGCCTGCCCTGCCTCTCCGATTCATTATCAATACAATCCGGTCAAGACGACAAAGACGAGTGTTATGGGGACAATCAATATGCTCGGCCTTGCAAAGAGGGTCAGGGCGCGGATTTTACAGGCATCCACATCCGAAGTTTATGGCGACCCGAAGATTAGTCCGCAGAAAGAAGACTACTGGGGGAATGTGAACTGCATTGGGCCGAGGAGTTGCTACGACGAGGGGAAGAGGGTTGCAGAGACCCTTATGATGGATTATTATAGGCAGAACAAGGTTGAGATAAGGATAGTGAGAATATTTAATACATACGGTCCGAGGATGGCGCTTAATGACGGCCGGGTTGTAAGCAACTTCATAGTGCAGGCATTAAAAGGCGAAGATATTACTGTTTATGGCGACGGCAGCCAGACCCGTTCGTTTTGCTATGTCCCTGATTTGGTCGAAGGCATGATAAAGATGATGAATCAGGAAGATTTTATCGGTCCGGCAAATCTCGGCAATCCTGATGAATATACCATCCTTGATTTTGCAAAAAAGGTAAAAGACTTTACAGGCACAAAATCAAAGATTATATTTAAGCCCCTTCCGCAGGATGACCCGATGCAAAGGAGGCCAGATATAACCCTTGCGAAGGAGAAACTGGATTGGAAACCACAGGTGAGTCTGGATGAAGGACTGAGTAAGACCGTGGAGTATTTTAAAAACAGGTTGAAAAAAGACAGTTGACAGATTAAAGATTAAAGTTGACGGATTAAAGCTCAAAGTTAACTTACAACTTGTTCTAACTGTCAACTGTTAACTTACAACAACTCTTATATCACGAGGTGAAAATGCGTATCTTAGTAACCGGTGGTGCCGGTTTTATTGGTTCACATATTGTGGATGCATATTTGCAAGAAGGCCATGAGGTTACTGTTGTTGATGATCTTTCTACCGGCAAAAAAGAAAATATAAATCCTAATGCAAGATTTTTTAAGGCTGATATATATGCAGAATATATAGAAAATATATTTAAGCAAGGCAGATTTGATGTTATAAACCATCATGCGGCTCAGATAGATGTTAGAAAGTCAGTAGCAGACCCGGTATTTGACGCCAGGGTTAATATACTAGGTTTGCTGAATCTTTTGCAGACTTGTATGAAATATGGAGTAAAAAAATTTATATTTGCATCTACAGGAGGGGCTATATACGGCGAGCAGAAAGAATTTCCTGCCCAAGAATCTCATCCAACACAACCTCTCAGCCCTTATGGTATTGCGAAGCTGGCTGGAGAGCATTATCTCTTTTTTTACAAAAAGGCCTATGGCTTACATTCGACTATTTTAAGGTACGCCAATGTTTATGGGCCGAGGCAGGATCCTCATGGCGAGGCAGGGGTTGTGGCTATCTTTGCTCAGAAACTCCTTAAAGGCGAGCAGCCTGTGATAAACGGCGATGGAATGCAGACCAGAGACTTTGTATATGTCGGGGATGTCGTAAGGGCAAATATATTATCTTTATCTTGTAATGAGGGAGAGGTTTTTAATATAGGTACAGGCAAAGAGACCACGATACACCAACTATTTAAAGCCCTTGTTAATAGTACCGGCGTTAGATTTCAGGAAAAATACGGGCCTCCTAAAAGTGGAGAGCAAAAAAGAAG
Source organism: Deltaproteobacteria bacterium (assembly GCA_016195725.1). Taxonomy (GTDB): domain Bacteria; phylum Desulfobacterota; class GWC2-55-46; order UBA9637; family UBA9637; genus UBA10170. The sequence goes on from JACPZB010000105.1 coordinate 7,521, forward strand.
CGTGATTGATTTTACAAAGGCAAACAAAAAACTTGGCTGGTCACCTATCATTTCTTGTGAGGATGGACTTAGGAAGACTGTAGATTATTTTAGAAATAAATCTTTATGACCACCATACCTCTTTTGTTTCTTATAGAGTTGCAGCTTGGGCTTCTTCTTCAAAGAATTTACCAATGTCCAGCCCCTTTGTTAATGGATCAACGGGGGCTGCAATGGTAGGCGCGTTTTTGCCTCCAACAGACAAATCTATTTCATAAGATTTGTCTGCCTGTTTGCCATCTGCTCCAACTATAACCTTGACTACAGGTGATAAATTACCGGAAGGGCTTATCTTTGTTACTATGCCAATCTCATTGGTAGAGAGCCTTATAAGCGTCCCTATTGGATAGAGCCCAACCATGGCTACGAATGATTTTAATGTATTAGGTTCAAAATGTTTGCCGGACAGATTATTCATTATCTTTATTGCTTCCACAGGATGATAGGGTTTTTGATATACCCGCAACGTTGTTAGGGCATCATATGCATCAGCGGTGGTTATTATCATGCTCAGGGGATGGAGCGGCAGTTCGGTATGCGGATAGCCTGAGCGGTCATATCGCATGTGATGTTCATACACGAGACGACTGATAAGCGCTGTCATACCCTCCATCCTTTCTATAATCTTGGAGCCTAATACGGGATGCTCTTTTACTGTATCCCATTCTGAACTGCTCAATATTCCTGGTTTTTTAATGATATCTTCTGTAACCCCTGTTTTTCCAACATCATGGAGCAAACCGGCAATGCCAATAGTATGAAGGTCAGCCTTTTGGTGGTTCATGCTCTGCGCTATGGCAATGGAGAGGATGCTAACATTTACAGAATGGTTAAAGAGGTAGCCATCATAGTTTTTTATCATTGTTAGTCCAATCATTGCATTTTTATCTGACAGGACTAATTCCGTCATCCCGGATACTACCTTTGTTAGCATATCCCAGGTTTTTGGCACCTTGCCCATCCGGACCTGGTTCATGGTCTCCCTGACTGCAGCTACTGCATCCTGATATGTCTCTAGTATATTTCTCCCTGTTTGAAGGGATTTGATGCTGATGTGCAAAATATTTTTAGACGCCAACATCTGCTGAAGTTCTCTGCCCTTCAGCATATCGTCTATTAAGAGGATGTCAATAAAGCTGAAAAACTCTTTTTGGAGAAGGCCTTTTTCAAATATTATTCCCTCAATTTCTTTTTGCTTTAGTCTATGAATAAATTCGCCGAGGTTTTTATCGCCATCCATAATTGGATTTTCCTCAAATACCAGAACATCCTTTGCCATGCCGATAAATATTTTATTGCGCGCGCGGAGAAGCTCTGACAAGGTTTGATATGACTTTGTCATAGGGGCAGCAATTGCAGGATGGCCTGCCGGATAAAGTTTTTTACCCCTTATCGCACTGTTGATGCTTTTGAGTATGGTATCTATGCTTTCAAGCTCTATAGCCGACATCGTTGTTTCACTCCATTGAAAAAATCAGAAATAAGAAATCATTTCTCTTTCCTGTTTCCTTAATTTTGCAATTTACAGTTTCTAATCTTCAATCCCCAATTGTTATTCCTTCCATAGCCTTTTTGCATGCAAGACGGACAAGGCCTCTGGAGGCATTAGATACCGCTTCTAATATATCTCTAACATCTCTTCCCCCAATCCTTCCGAGCGAGATGGCAGCAAGCGATCTAATTTCATCGTTCTGTTTTTTCCCCCAAAAGACTCGTTTCTTTAAAAGGTTTTTAAGAACGGTTATTGCTTTGTCACCGCCAATCATGCCAAGGGATCTTATTGCCTCTTTTCTGATTTCTATATTTTCGTTAAAAAGGTCTCTTTTTAGCGCCAACCTTCCTAATGGTTCTATTGCAGTCTGTTCCTTTAACACCCCCAGAGATATAATGGCTTGCAGTTTAAGTGATGGATTATTGTCGTTCAGCCTTTCCAAGAGGAATGTAGAGCTTTCATTTGACGGTATCCTGCCAAGGGTCTTCAAGACCTCCTTCTTTACACGGACATCTTTATAATTGTAAACTGTTTTGATAGCGTTGAGAGACTTGAGGCCGCCTATTTCCCCCAGAAGAGATACCATCTGCCTTACCACAAACCATCTTTCATCATTGAGGCAGTTTTCTGCTTCTAATCTTACCGCTTCGCCAAACAGAGTAAGCGCATTAAATATTTGGCGCCTGGCATATGCATCTTCTGTGTCAATGAGTGCGTTCAGCAAATGTTTCATTGCCTCTTCGCCTAACAACTTCAGCATTTGCTGAAGCTCATCCCGCCTATCCTCTTTGCGATTACAGAGTCTTGCGACAAGATAGTCTGTAATCTCTGGGGTTAAGAGTTTTTTTAGTTGCTCTGAGGCGATATTCATTTGCTCTATCTTGCGGCGGCTCTTTGAGTTGGAATGGGCTGTGAATGCCGCCAATACAGGGAAAAGCCCATCCCAGTTTAAAGATTCTGTTTTTTTTATTATTTTATTCACAATAGTTTGATAGGCAAGGGTATTTTGCTCATTTTCTAATTCACCCAATAAGGTTTCTATAGTTTTTTCTTTTTTTTCAACAGCCTTAAGGTGGTCTTCTATCTTATGGATAATATCCTCTTCTTGTCCAGCCTCTTGTGCGGCGTTTTTGGAAGATTTTTCTTCTAACAGTTCCTCTTCCTGCCCTAATTCCATATCCTCTTTCGTTTTATTTTCTTCCAGTTCAAGGATTGATTTGCGTATATCCTCATACTTCATTTCGTTGAGTTGAATGCCTTTAATTTCTTTCGTTATAAGTAATTTCTCAAGCCCGCCAGCTTTTTTTAGGCTGTCGCCGTCCATTGTAAGGATAAAAAACAGGCCCTTCCACTCTTTTAAGGTTGCATCCGGTGTAAAAGTGATCTCCCGTATTTTTTTAAAAAACATATCCTTTGCCAATCCTTCAAGGGGCCTATGACGTCGGCCTATGGGGAGCTTCCCTTCAAGAAAGCCTGTGCGTTCCACTATCCATATTATGTTTCCTTTTTCTTTTATAGTTTCTTTTAAAAGATTAAATGTCCTTTCAAGGACTGCCTCTAAATTTGGATGGCCCTCTGGATAAAAATGAGTAGCCTTGACAGTCTTGGCAAATTCTATTAGTATGGTCTCGGTTGTTAAAGGGGTGGACATATCTTGGCACCTACAGACTAAAAGCCATTCTGCCGCATGCCTACTTATAGACATTTAGTTTCGCGGTCTGTCTTTTAGGCTTGTAGGCTATTAGACTCGTAAGCTGCTCTTGAATCATCATAACAGAATATGATTAGTTGTCAATTATAAAACTGAATATAAACCCCTTCCCAACCTTCTATCATTATGGCTAAAACAAAGTCTGTATATACCTGCCAATCTTGCGGTTTTAAGTCTCCTAAGTGGTTAGGAAAGTGCCCTGACTGCAATCAGTGGAACTCCCTTGTTGAGGAGATTGCCTTTGAGGAGAAGAGGGGTCTCCGGGTTTTTGAAGGCGGTTTTTCTCCACAGCCTATCACGACCCTTGAGGTAAAAGAGGAGGACAGGCTTAAAACAGGCATAGGAGAGTTGGATAGGGTTCTTGGCGGCGGGATTGTTTTGGGTTCTGCAATACTGATAGGCGGAGACCCGGGTATAGGCAAATCAACATTACTGCTACAGGCCATGGCTATGCTTGCGGGCAATGGAGAAAGGGTTTTATATGTTTCTGGCGAAGAGTCTCCAAAGCAGACAAAGATAAGGGGTGAAAGACTTGGCGTAACATCAGAAAACCTCTTCATATATGCAGAGAATGCTTTGGAGAGGATACTGGATAGCGTAAAGAGACTCAAGCCGGGGATTCTTATCATAGATTCCATCCAAACCATTTATACGCAGGCGCTTGAATCATCGCCTGGCAGTGTAAGCCAGGTTCGGGAGACATCATCCCAGTTGATATTTAATGCAAAGGGCATGGATATGCCAATCTTTCTGGTAGGGCATGTTACTAAGGATGGTTCTATCGCGGGACCCAGGGTGCTTGAACATATGGTAGATACTGTTCTTTATTTTGAGGGCGAAAGGGGACATCAGTTTAGGATATTAAGGGCTGTAAAAAATCGCTACGGTTCTGTTATGGAGATAGGGGTATTTGAGATGAGAGATAAGGGGCTGGCTGAGGTTATAAATCCATCTGAGCTTTTCCTTGCAGAGAGGCCGCAGAACGCCTCCGGCTCTGTTGTGGTGTCAAGTCTTGAAGGCACCAGGCCGATTCTGGTGGAGATTCAATCATTGGTCTGCCCCACCATATTCGGCATTCCCAAAAGGACGGTAGTTGGAATAGACTACAACAGGGTCGCTTTGCTTACCGCAGTGCTTGAAAAAAAAGGGGGGCTCAATATTCAAAATCACGATATATTTCTAAAGGTAACAGGCGGCATAAGGCTTGAAGAACCTGCCATAGACCTCGGCATCATTGCATCTCTTGCATCCAACTTTCTTGATAAGGCGATAGCGCAAAAGACCGTTGTGTTTGGCGAGGTAGGGCTTGCAGGCGAGGTGCGTGGCATAAGCCAGGCAGGGCCACGCATAAACGAGGCAGAGAAATTGGGCTTTGACCGGTGCATCCTTCCCAAGGACAATCTGTCAAAGATAAAAGGCAGAGGCTCTCTGGAACTCTTTGGCGTAACATCGGTTAAGGAGATGATGGATGCGTTGTTTTAGAATAAAGCTGCAAGATTCAAGATTAAAATTGATAGTTTCAAGTTTCAGGTTTCAGGTTTCAAGTTTAAAACTTGCAGCTTGCATCTTGTATCTTGCGACTGTATTTTATAACTTGCAACTTGCAACTGCTGCTGA
>JACPZB010000106.1 GCA_016195725.1 Deltaproteobacteria bacterium
GCGTCCCAGTATTCTGCGTCAATAAAGACCTTTCCCTCTTTTGCAATGTCCGTATTTGCAATGCCAATTTCATCAATGAGACCTTCAATTCCGCTGACCGGTTTTTTATGCCGTATCTTCAGGCCGTAATACATGGCGCCGAGAAATAGCGCAGTGATTGTCATAATGGTAGGAAGCACAACCCAAAGCGAAACCCTCATAAACGGCAGCGGCGATTCAAAAAGCATAAGCGAACCGAGGGTAAGAGCCACAATGCCTGCAACCGTCAAAAGACCGTAACTGGCTACCTTTATCTCAGCTATGAAAAAAAGCGCCGCAAGGCCGATTAAGAGAAGCCCCGCGTAATTCACAGAAAGGGTCTGAAACGCATAAAATGCAAGAACCAGACATATTGCGCCGACAACCCCTGGCAGGATTAGCCCCGGATTGGAAAGCTCAAAATAAAGCCCGATAAGGCCGATCATCATGAGGATATACGCCACATTCGGGTTTGTTATGGCATTGAGTATCCGATACCGAAGCCCCATCTCTATATCTTTTACTTCAGCCTTTGCTGTTTTTAAAACCTTTCCACCAGAAACAACTTCCACCTTTTTGCCGTCTATTGCGGTAAGCAGTGCTTTTTTATCCTGTGCAATCAAATCAATGACCCTCAGCTTCAAGGCCTCTTCAGCGGTTATATTTGTGCTCTTGCGTACAGCATTTTCAGCCCACTCCGCATTCCTGTGCCTCTTTGCAGCAATCCCCTTTATATATGCAACTGCGTCATTTTCAACCTTTTTCATCATGGTTTCATCCATCTTCTCTCCGCCCATTGTCACAGGATGCGCAGAGCCGATGTTTGTGCCGGGGGCCATTGCCGCAATATGCGCGGCGTATGTGATAAATACGCCGGCAGATGCAGCCCGTGAGCCGGCCGGCGCGACATAAACTATAATCGGAATATCTGAAGAGAGCACTGCCTTTACAATATCCCTCATGGATAAATCAAGGCCGCCGGGCGTATCCAGTTGGATAACAACCGCCTCCGCATTTTCCTTTGCGGCAGTGTCAATGCTTTTTACAATAAACTCCGACATCACAGGATTGACTATGCCGTCGACATTGAGATAGTGGATGGTCTGCGCATATGCGGACGAACCGATACATACAAACAATAATGACAGTAAAACCTTCTTCATTTTATCTTTCCTTCTTTTAAAAACATATCTTCAACTTATTTCTTTAACTTGCTCTATTGATGATTAACCACCTTTTATATGGAGCCGGTTAGATATCCGAAAGATTTGCTATCCTCTTTTGTATACCAGAAGCGATGGGAAAAACCAAGACCTTTTTTATATGCCTTTGCTGATACACAAATACTTATCTATCAGTATTGTATAGCAGGCACGAAATCTTAATCTATTGCTGTGGTCTTAGGATTATTAGGAATGGGAAATTCGGACTCTTGATTACTTTAGATTTTTAGCTGGCCTTTTGGTAATCCAGTGTCGGGCTCGGTCTGCCGACGAAATAACCCTGGGCATAATCAACACCGATTTCCTTAAGAATCTCCATGACTTCATCTGTCTCTACGAATTCGGCGACGGTCTTGATATTTAATCCTTTTGCAACATTTACTATAGCCTTGACAAATAGTTGATCATTCAAGTTCTTATCCATATTTTTTATAAAAGGACCGGCGATTTTTAGATAATCTATATGCATCTCTTTCAGGTACAAAAAAGAGGTATGGCCAACGCCGAAATCATCCAGGGAAATATGGCATCCTACTGATTTTAACGACCTCAGGAATTTTACGGCCGCGCTGATGTTGCTAATTGCCGCAGTCTCTGTTATTTCAAATACGATAAATTCAGGGTCAACTCCTAATTCAAACATGGTGGATTGAAGGAAATGGAGGAATGCCTCGTCATTGAGTTCTTTTCCGGAGATATTTATGCAAAAGGTTAAAGGACTGCCATGTTTGTTCATATCTGCCTGAAACCTCATTGCCTTTTCTATAGTTATCTTGACAATTGTCTCCATCAGCCCGAACCTTTCTGCAATGTCAATAAAGGGACCCGGCAGGACCATACCCCCTCCCTTGCTCCGCATTCGTGCGAGAACCTCATAGTGCCTGGCCATGCCGTCCTTTAAATCAACTATTGGCTGAAACCATATCTCAAAACGGTCTTCCTTTATAGCTTGTAAAATATTTTCCTTCCATGCAAGCCTTGAATGCATCTGCTCTATATCTCTGTCGTCAGGGCTATAAAAATGAATTTTATTCCTTCCGAGGTCCTTGGCGCGGAACATTGCGGTATCGGCTTTTGTTAAGAGTTCAGAGGTTGTATCTCCGTGGTCTGGGTAAAGAGAAACGCCAATGCTTGCCGTTAAATGAACGGGTATATCTGGCTGAAAAAAAATTTCTATGTTCTTCCTTAATTGTTCGGCAGCCTCCACCCCCGCTGCCCTGTCTGCGGATGGCAGAAAAACCGCAAATTCGTCAGCGGCCAGACGGCACAAAATATTTTCTTTTCCATGTTCATTAAAATGCCGGGGGGTTATGTATTGAAGGGTGATTTGCAGCAATCTTGCCATACGACGCAAGAACTCATCACCCATACCGTAGCCGTATGTGTCGCTCACGAATTTGAACTGATCTATATCGAGCAACAGCAGCGCTCCTCTTTTAATAACGCTGTTTTGGGAAGCAGCTATCCATTCGTTTAATAGCGTAATAAAGCGCGACCTGTTTAACAGCCCTGTCAGCCCGTCATAATATGTAAGATAATCAACCTTTTCTTTAAGATGCTTATCTAATTCATCAGATAGCTGCTTACGCTCTCTAATATCACGGATGATAACCGCAATTGCCTTCTGCCCCTGCCAGTCAACCACAGAACCTGTCATCTCCACGGGGATAACCTCCCCGCTTTTATGAATAATAGCTGTCTCATAACGATTAGGGGCAGCCGTTTCTTTAAGTATCTGCTGATATATTTTTATATCATCAGCCGCTCTGTCCGGGAGAAAATGGTCTTTAATGTTGGTTCTTAGCAATTCGTCAGCACTATAGCCGATCATTTTAGCAATACCCATGTTTGCGTAAACAACCTTGCCATTGCTGGCCGCATTTATCACAACACCATCAGTGGCATTATCAACAATGGTTTTAAAGTTATCTTGATTCTCCCGAAGCGCAGCAATGGTCCCTTTCGGCCTGGATGGATGTTTGCGTGTTTTTGCCGATTTGTTCCTCAATCGAGTTTTTGTTTTCTTCTTATGTTCCATTTGTCAGTCTGCCAAGCTGTTAAAATAGCGATTGCACGGCTTAAAGCTTGGAGAGCCTGCTTCAAAGAAAGCAAGGGGGAAATCTCTATTGGAGTTTACCCCGTCAGAGGACTATGTTTTCTAATGGGGTTTACTTAGGTTTTGCCTCATAACTGCGTATGCTTCTCGCAATAACAACAAAAGGGCCTTTTCTAATGGCTTGATTCTTTACCATTTATTCCAAATCAAAGTCAAGCATTTATCATGCAATCTTTTTTGCCGCAACAAACTTCAGATAATAGGTCTCCGGCATGCTGAGCAGAATCGGATGGTCTCTTGACTGAAAACGGTTTTCAACAACCTGAAGCAGGCAGTTTGCGTCTCTTGCCGCGTCATTTAAGATGTTCAGAAACAGGGACGGAGAAATGTTTTGCGAGCAGGAAGATGTGATGAGACAGCCGTTGTCGTTTAATAGTTTCAATCCTAAAAGATTTATATCTTTGTATCCTCGCCATGCGCCAGCCATTGCCTCCTTGCCTTTTACAAATGAAGGCGGGTCAAGCATTACACAGTCAAATCTTTCTCCTCTTTTATATGTCTCACGAAGCCAATCAAAGACGTCGCCTTTTTCAGGCTTAATAATATTTTCAAAACCATTGAGTTGGATATTCCTGTTTAACATCTCAAAAATTTTGCCGGAATCCTCTAATGCCACAACCTCTTTTGCCCCGTATTTTGCGGAATACATTGCAAACGCCCCTGTATAGGCAAAGCAGTCAAGAATCTTTTTATCTTTTACATAGGGCGCTATTATTTTTCTATTTTCCTGCTGGTCAAGATAAAAGCCTGTTTTATGGCCTTCCAAAAGGTCAATCTCAAATTTTAGTCCATCAAGGGCTATAACAACTTTGCTGTTTTCATCTCCATAGAGAAATCCCTTTCTTGGTTGAAGCCCTTCTTTTTTTCTGGTTTCAACATCGCTTCGCTCAACGATAGTCCTGGGTCTGAATATATCTTTCAATATATCAACAATATCTTCTTTCCATCTTTCCATGCCAAGCGTCAATATCTGAATGGAAAGCGCATCCGCATATTTATCAACCATCAATCCTGGAAGCAAATCCCCTTCACCGAATACAACCCTGAAAGAATCATCTGTCTGCCAGCCAAGGGAAAGGCGGTATTGAAGGGCATCTTCAATCCTTTTTCTAAAAAAAGACTTGTCTATTGGTTCGTCTTTGAACGAAAGAACCCTTAAGATTATCTTGGAATTGTCGTTGATATAACCTTTGGCAATGGATTTGCCTCTATTATCCACAACTGCTATAATGTCGCCATTGGAATAAGGGCCGTCAATGGCCTTTATTTCGTTGTTAAATATCCACAGATGGCCGGCCAAGAGTCTTTCAGCGCATTTTTTTGTAACCTTGATGATTGCCAAGTCTTCACCTATCACAATGCGGCATTTTATCACAAATGATAAACCTTGACATTACAGAACTTATGGCTGTCTGGGGCAAGGCCCCTTTGAAGATAAATCCCCATCAATGCCTTCCTCTGCGTTCTCCAAAATCCGGTTGCAGGCTGTGTGTTGAAAATTGTCCAACAAAGGCCATCAAGTTAAAGGAAAATTCTATAAAGGTTATAGATGACCAATGCACAGGCTGCGGCATATGTTTCAACCTCTGCCCGACAGGGGTGTTTGACATGACAAATTTTAATTCTCATGCATTTGCCGAAAAGGCACAGGAATCTATTGATAGAGATGAAGCCATTAAGCTTGAATGCTGCAAAGTCCCTTTTGACCATTCTACTCCCGAATCCTTGCGGCTTCCATGCCTTGCGCATATTACGCCGAGTCTTATCATGAGGCTCTTATCTCTTGGCGCCAATGAAATAAAGATAAGAGACGCCGGAATATGTGAGGTTTGTGAGTCAAGGCGCGGCGACAGGATTGCAAATGATATAGTTCCAAAAACCCAGGAAATATTAAAGGGCATCGGGCTTGAACATAGGGTGTGTACTTATATTGAAGGCATTTCAATAAATAACCTTATCTTAGAAGGTGAAGGACTCAAGGATTACAAAGAGGAACCAAAAGTATCCCGCAGACAGATGTTTGACATATTTAAAAAAGAAACTGTTAAAGGCATGACAGGCCTTATACAAGGAAAAGACCGTTGTAAGATTGGAAAAGGCAAGGAGGGGCTTAAGAAGGCTGTGCCAAAGGAAAGAGATGAATTATTAAAAAACTTAGAAGGATTAGCATCTGCTTTGCAGGAAGCGAAAGAATGCATTGCAATTAAGAATCGCAATATCATAAAGAGTCATATCTTTTCCACGGTAATCATAAACCCCGTTAGAAGCCTGCCTACAGAGAAACAATTTGCATCCAACAGTAATCAGCTTCCCGCTGAGGGAGCTTCTAAGCGGGCAAATAATGGTTGTAATATGTGCCAACTCTGCCATCTTTTTTGTCCAACCGATGCCCTTACTTTAAAGGATACAGAAAACGGTCAGGGCTTAGTTTTTAAGACAGCCTCTTGTGTTGGGTGCAGGCTATGCGTTGGAGTCTGTCCTGAAGAGGCATTGACGCTGGAGGTAAAAGAAATTTTCCTTGATGATATAGTTAAAAAAAAGGAGGTAGACCTCATATGGTTTATCAAGGTTCCCTGTACGCACTGCGGAAGTGTTTTTATCAAAACAACATCTGAGGATATCTGTGATATTTGTTTAAAAGAAAAAGGCATCTAACAACAGAAAGTCAATGACAGGCCTAATATATCTTATGAAAGCAAGAATGGTTTTTGGTTTCTATTGTCAAAAAATAGACAGATGACTTTAATATTGTGGACTAACTACAGTTGTTGACAAACTATCTCGTTTATTGTAGCTTATAATTTTTTGGAGGATTATACATGAAAAAGATAGCGTCATCTATCCTGTCTGCTGATTTCACAAGGCTGGCAAAGGAGATAAAGGCTGTTGAGGATGCAAAGGCAGATTACATACACATAGATGTAATGGATGGCCACTTTGTGCCGAATATAACGGTTGGACCGTTTATTGTAGAAGCTGTAAGAAGGGCGACAAGGCTACCGCTGGACGTTCATTTGATGATAGAAAATCCTGACAAGTTCATACAAGATTTTGCAAAGGCAGGAAGTGACATAATAACCGTCCATGCAGAGGCATGCAAACATTTGCACAGGACTATCCAGTATATAAAGGAGCAGGGCATACGCGCAGGGGTATCGTTGAATCCTACCACTCCATTATCTGTGCTTGAGCATATACTGAGGGATGTTGATTTGATATTGGTTATGACGGTGAATCCCGGCTTTAGCGGCCAGAGTTTTATCAAATCATGTCTGCCGAAGATAGAGCGCCTCAGGAAGATACTTGACGATGGCAATTACAAGGCAGAACTCGAAGTTGACGGCGGAATAAAGGTTTCCAATATAGGCGCTGTGGCAAAGGCTGGGGCGGATGTCTTGGTCGCAGGCTCTGCAATATTCGGAAGCGAAAACTATAAAAAAACTATCTCGTCAATGAGACTGGAGATAGGGGAGTAATCTGATTTGGGATTGCGGATTGCGAATTTAAGATTCCAAAATTCGAATTCCGAAATCCGAAATTTAAAAGGTTGTTCCTACACCAATGCCAATGTGCACACTAGGGCCTTCGGATGGCTTCCATAAATAGTATTCAGTTGGCGATATAAGAGGGTACTTATAATTGGTCTCACCAAGCGGTCTTGCTTGAGAACCGATTACCTCCCCAACTACGGTTATGAGTCTGCCTGCAGAATAGATGGCCGGATCTTTGAATTCTTTAAAGAGTATAAGAAATCTGCCCTTTGATGCCTCGGGATTGTGTGGCATATTCCTTCTACTTAGTGGCTGTTGCACAAGTTCTATCAGGGTTTCTTCCGGTAGATTTGTAGTTTTGATAATTGTGCCGCCCAAGAGAATGGTCTTGCCTTTATAGGCATCGGGGTTTTTTAGGATTTGCTCGAAGGTAATTGTTTGATCGACGGTCTTTAAAACCTCGGGGGAGATAACAGGGGCGCACGCAATTACGACAGCAAGCAGGAAGTAGTAAGGGATAAACTGCAGAACTTTTGTAATATTTTGTTGTAATTTGACACCCATTTTTTATAATATTTGACAACTTGCCATCAGCTACTTACCATCTACGGTATCGTCGGGGCGTGGCTCAGTTTGGTAGAGCACTGCGTTCGGGACGCAGGGGTCGGAGGTTCGAATCCTCTCGCCCCGACCAATTTAGTCAATAAGCCCCGCTCACAAGGCGGGGATGAAGACGGGCTGCGACACTCTCTCTCCTGAATTGTGATGTGTTTCCGCGAAATACCCTTCCAAGCAATGTCTGCGCCTCACCGCTAAACATTTTAAATGCAGATACTTCTATATTATCTGTCTCGGCAAGAAGATAATCTTTTATAACCATCCTTGCATTCCCGCCTAAACTTAAGATACTGTCATCCTTCATCAATATCTTCATCCTGGATTTAACCGAAGTAACAATACTCTGGGATAAATGCCCTCCATCCCCTTTACCTTGAGCCTCATCCTCGTGAGAGATATATGCGTCGCCTGTCCATGCAACTACTGCACCGATAGGCGCTTTTTTAACGGCTGCAAATGATGGTGATATGAGAACGAGAGGAATTGTAACGCATCATAAAACGAATATTTTTGGATTCATGGTCATGGTTAATAACCAACATTTAAACAGAATTGAGCTTTATTAAAAACCCTTTCTTTGATTACGTCAAAAAATGTAATTGCATTTTTTGGGTCAAGCGTTTGTTTTATAAACTCATCTCACCACAAGATTATCCCGATGCACAACTTCATCATAATACTTATAGCCTAAAATCTTTTCAATCTCAGTTGTTTTTATCCCCTTTATCTTCTCAATCTCGCTTGAGCTGTAATTTACAACGCCTCTGGCAAATTCTTTGCCGTGCCGGTCAACACAGTGGGCCACCTCGCCTGCCTCAAATATGCCGTCTACCTTTGTTATGCCGGACGGGAGCAAGCTTTTCCCTTTTTTGAGTATTGCATCTGTTGCGCCCTCATCAACAAATATCCTTCCCGTCGGCCTGGCTGAAAAGGCTATCCAGTGCTTTTTGCTTGTAAGCTTGTCCTCCATTGGCAAAAATAGAGTTCCGATATCAATGCAGTCAAAAATCTTCTTTAAAATATCAAAATCTTTTCCATTGGCAATAATCGTTGCCACGCCAAAATGGGCTGCCTTTTTCGCTGCCTCTACTTTTGACGCCATGCCGCCTGTGCCAAAGACACCTCCTGTATCTCCAGCCCATGCTAAAGTCAGGCGATCAACATCCCTGACAACGGGTATGAGGTTTGCCGTTTTATCCTTTTTAGGGTCTTTATCAAACAGGCCATCTATATCAGTAAGTATTACCAACAAATCTGCCTCTACCAAATTTGTAACCAGCGCCGCCAGATGATCATTGTCGCCAAACTTTATCTCCTCCACGGCAACTGTATCATTCTCATTTATAATTGGAATTATGCCGTAGCCCAAAAGTGTTGAAATAGTATTTCTGGCATTTAAGAACCTTTGCCTGCTGCCAAGGTCATCATGCGTCAAAAGCACCTGAGCTGCCTTCTCATGCAAAGGGGTGAGTGCCTTTTCATATGATGCCATAAGACTTCCCTGTCCAAGCGCAGCAATCGCCTGTTTTTCAGGAATACTTTTGGGCCTTTGTTTAAGCCCCATCTTTTTCATGCCGATTGCAATGGCGCCGGAGGTGACAAGGATGACTTCCTTGCCCGATTTTTTTAATTCAGATATACCTTTGGCAAGGTTTGAAAACACTGTCTCATCAAGCCCCTCATCGTGGCTACTCGCAAGCACAGCGCTGCCGACCTTTATTACAATCCTTTTTGCAGAGGAAATATATTTTTTCCTAAAATTATTTGTCACCTGAAAATACCTCTTTTGACAGCCGAGACGGCTGTCCTACTGTTGTCATTCCGAGCGAAGCGAGGGATCTCGTCCCTTCGCAAATGCTCAGGACATGCTTTTGAGATTGCTTCGGCTTTGCCTCGCAATGACATTTTCATTCTCTTTTGTGCCAACTTGTCGGCATGTGGGTTTCATTGCTAATAAATCTTTGCAATATTCAGTTCCTGATTGGGTCCGCCATTGAGGAGTTTTACCACTTTAACACCGTCATCAAAATAATCAATCACATTCAGGCATCCATAATCCTGTTCAATTCTAAAAAAATTTCCCATGGGGAGCCCCATAGCATCACAGAGAATAACCCGATTCACGCCGCCGTGGGCAATAAGGGCTATATGCTCTCCCGCGTGTTTAGTCAGAGTACCTTTCAATGCCGGCACAACTCTATTCTTGAGGTCATGCAGATTTTCACCGCCTTTAATCCTTGTATTTGCAAGGTCTCTGAATCTGAAATCTGCCTCTTCTGGAAATTGCGCTGCGCCCTCTTCTCTGGTCAATCCTTCCCACCTGCCCAGATGAAGCTCCCTGAAGGCATGAACCTTTACAGGCTTTAAACCCAGAGTTCCCCCGATAATCTCAGCCCCTTTGGTTGCCCTCTGTAAATCACTGGAATAGACGGCAGTTATCGGCTCTTTTGATAGAAATGCCGCAATATTTTCCATCTGTAGAACGCCGATGTCGGTTATATCCACATCAAAGTGGCCGTTATAGCGAAACTCATGGTGGTTCATCACTTGGCCGTGACGGATAAGATAGAGACGGGTAGTTTTCATATTGTTTACCTCAACAACTGCATAACTTTTCTTCTTTTAAGGCAAGATAACCCTCCCGCACAAGAAAGATTACCGTAACCAATCCAACGATGGGGTCTGCCTGCCAGAAGCCATACAGATAATTCAACCCTAACCCGATTAGCAAGGCAATAGACAAAAATACACATGCAAGTGTTTGTTTGGAATCTGCTGCAAGGCTCCTGCTGTTTATTGTCTTCCCTGTTTGATATTTCATGTAGAACAAAACTGGCATTACTATAATAGAGGTTATGGCGATCAGTATGCCAAAAAGGCTTGGCTCAGGGATATCCTGAAAGTATAACTTTTTGAGAGATTCATACAAGACATACACCCCAAGGATAAAAAAAGTGTATGCAATTAACTTTACAGCCTTTGCCTCTATCCTTTCTTCCTCCTCTTCTGACATCTGCCCATGCTTCCTGAATCTCCATATCATCACACTGCCAGAAAGGGATTCAACAAAACTATCCAAACCAAATCCAATCAGAGCAATACTCCCTGCCAGAAATCCAGCAAGGATTGATACAATTCCTTCTATAATATTATATCCTACGGTGAAGTAGGATAATGAAAGCGCCTTTCTATGAAGGTTTACACTCATCGCGTTATTTATATACTATATTCAACCGTGAAGTGCAACAAATGAGGAGGTTTTTCAAGTGGCGAGAATGATGTGTTGAGCGGCGCGGGTTACCGCGTCCGCTGGAGTATTTTGTTGTGCGAGCCTCCATGCATTTTTTAATTAAATAATAGATATTATTCCGCTGATCAGCAGCACAATTAATCCTATGCAAAAATTCAATTTGACCAAATTCAAAGATAACTTCTGTAAGGAAGTCTTTTTGGTGGCGGACTCTGTTCTCGCAATCTTAGGTGTTAGCACTAAGCCTCTATAAAAATGAACAACGACCATGCCTAACACTAAAAAATGTTTTAAGATGAGAACCAAAGTCCAATTGTTTCCGAAATTGCCAATTCCCGAAAATTGTTTGTTTAATGCAGTCAAAGTAATCCCTGTAACAATTAGAGCAATAATACTATAGTTTGCTATAGGAGTAAATCTTTTGGAAATTTTCCCCATGAGTTTGCTTGCATCAGCACCTAAAACTTGTTTCGTTGATGGTATTGCGATAAAAAGGATAAAAAATGTTCCCCCAATCCATACAACTGTTGCGGTGAGATGAAGCCAATAAGACAACGCCAACATTACTTCTTTCATTTTATCCTCCATGTGATTTTAAAAGTGGGGGCAGGGGGCAGATTGATTTATTCAACCTCCCCCCTAAAAAGATTTACTACTTCGTCTTCATGGGCGGGATGCAGCCGCAACCACAGGAACTCTTTGTCTCTCTCTTCACTTCGGTCTTCTTTTCTTCGGGTTGTTCTTTAGTCTCTTTTTTGCTCTCCTTTGTCATTGTTCTCACCCCCCTTTCTGTTTAAGTTATTGCTTATTAACTTATATATATGGGCAAAAAAACTCCCCCTATTTTGTTTTTGAAACTTTCTTGTTTATTCTTTCCATACTTACCTGTCCGCCTAAACAACCACAGGTGCAAATACGATTGAGCCTTTGACGGCATTTTTCAAGGGCATCACGATTTAAAGAATAATATACCCAATACCCTTGTCTTTCGTCTTTCACAAGTCCAGCAGCTTTTAATACCCGCAAGTGTTGGGATACTGCGGATTGTGTTATCCCCAAAGCCTCAGCCAATGCGTTAACGTTCATAGGTTCTTTTTTTAGTAGTTCGATGATCTCTATTCTTTTATCAACCGAAAGAATTTTGAATAAGTCTGCCGCTTCCTTCACCAGCTTATCCTTCTTTTTAAGTTAATTAGCATATACTAATAGTAGACCGCCGCATTTATGATGTCAAGCGTTTTTTATGGTGTTACAAACCTACTTTTCCTCTATACTTTGAACATAACTAACACTAAATAAATTACCTCACTTACCTCGCTCTGGAAACCAAATACATCGCCTGTTACTCCGCCGAGTTTTTTTCTGAAGAAAACAGTGAGGAGATAAGCGGCAATCAATATAACGCCTGCGTAGACCAGCCCATGCCAGCTTAAAAGGATTACAGAAGCAGATAACGCAAAAATGGTTGCAAGTAAAAACTCCTTTATTCCTGTATGCTCTGTAAATGCCCTGCCGAGACCTCCGGTTGGCCGCGCATAATTTGCCCAATACGCCATTGGAACCATTGACCACCTGCCGATGACAGGAATAAGAAAGAGGATGTAATTTTTTATCTCCGCTTGTAGGCTGTTTATGGCAAGAAATTTTGTCAGGAGCAAAAGAATCAGCGCTACAACGCCTATGGCGCCGATGCGGCTGTCCTTCATTATATCCAATCGCTCTTCTTTTGTGCTGCCGCCTGTCAGGCCGTCTATGGTGTCTGCAAAACCGTCCAAATGAAAGCCGCCGTTGGTGAGGATTAAAACTGTTAAAAC
>JACPZB010000111.1 GCA_016195725.1 Deltaproteobacteria bacterium
GAACAATGAAGCATTGCGTGATTTAAGCATAAGCAGAACAACATTTTCATGGGGCATACCTGTGCCTGATGATCCAAAGCATGTAATCTATGTCTGGTTTGATGCCTTGATAAATTATCTGACTGCCATTGGTTATCCAGATGATATGAAGCGCTGGCCCGCGGATGTTCACTTGGTAGGTAAAGACATTTTAAGATTTCATGCTGTTTACTGGCCTACATTTTTAATGGCTGCTGGATTTTCGAAAGAAGAGCTGCCAAAAAAGATTTTTGCCCACGGCTGGTGGACAGTGGAAGGCCAAAAGATGAGCAAGTCTCTGGGAAATGTGGTTGACCCGAATGAGATAATTGATAAATACGGTGTTGACCAGTTCAGATATTTTCTTCTGCGTGAAGTGCCGTTCGGATTGGATGGAGATTTTTCTGTTCATGCGCTTAAGGGACGAATAAACGGGGATTTGGCGAATGATTTGGGGAACCTGCTCAGCAGAACCGTTTCTATGATAGAAAGATACAGGGGAGGGGAGATACCGCCTGCAATAAATTCAAAAGATAGGATGGAATTGGAAAAAGATATTCATGGGGGATTTAAAGAACTTCCCGATAGTTTTGACGGCTTTATGAACACCCTCCAGTTTCACTACGCGCTAGAAAATGTATGGGTTGTCATACGAAAGATGAATAGTTTTGTAGAGAGGAGCGCGCCGTGGATGCTTGCCAAAGAAAAGAAAGAAACAGAGTTGTCGAATGTCCTGTATACGCTGTGCGAAGCTCTGCGTGTCATAGCTGTATATATCTACCCCTTCATGCCCGCAACCACTGAGAAGATATGGAAGCAGCTTGGACTTAAAAAGGGGTTTGATGGTATAATATTTGACAAAGAAACGGAGTGGGGACAGGACATCGGCGGCACAAGGGTCTGCAAAGGAGAGATGTTATTTCCAAAGATAGAGGGGTGAGTTCATGTGAGTTCACAAAGAGAGATAAAAATTTAATAACTGTCATGCCCGAATGTTTCTATCGGGTATCCAGTGTCTTTGCAATATTGGCGAAAATAGAAAGACTCTGGATTCCCGCTTAAAGACTGCGGGAATGACAATCTTGATTAAAATTAAAGAGGTGTTTTAGGAGCAAAATATATGAAAAACTTAATATTGCTATTCATAATGATTGTTTTTATTGCCGCTGGTTGTTCCAAAAGCAATGAAACTGGCGCAAAACCCGTTCAGGATAAGAAACCTGCCAGAGTTGTGAAGTTGAATGTGGATATGACTGAGGAGCAGAGGTTGCAAAAAGCCAGTGATAATGGATTCCAATCGTGGAGAAACAGCCCTACGGATGTTGCGCAGGCCGCGCTTGTGAACGCAGGGGCAAATATAAATATGGCGGATTGCAGATTATTGTCAGAAAAGGGAGATGAGGCAGTAATTGCAGCAAGCGATAAAAAGGGCGCGTATAAGGTTATCTGCAAGCGGCTTGTAAAAACAGGCGGCATATGGACTGCAACAGAGGTTGAGGTTGTTGAAACTGCAAATGCTGCCGGCAATGAAGTGGGGCATGAACACATGGACCATGAGCATATGGGGCATGAACGCCATTAGAAAAGATTGAGCTTACGCATAAACCAACTCAATTGTTAAGGAATCACAATTGTCTAAGCAATCCAAACTCATAGATACCCATGCCCATCTTGACGACCCGAAGTTTGATAATGACATAGATGATGTAATTAAAAGGGCAAAGGAAGCAGGCCTTGAAACTATAATAACTGTCGGCACATGGCAAAAGCAAAAGGGGCTTCGCCATATTGCAAAGCTTGCAGACAGCTATGATTTTGTCTGTGCTGCCATCGGTGTTCACCCGCACGATGCTCAAGCCGCAGGCGAGGAAGCCTTCAGCGAAATTAAAGAACTATCATCTCATCCCAGAGTTGTAGCCATTGGCGAGACAGGTCTTGATTACCACTATGAACACTCGCCCAAAGATATTCAGAAGGAAGTATTTATAAAACATATCCAGCTTGCCAGGGAATTCAATCTTCCGCTTGCCATTCACAGCAGAGAGGCGCAGAATGATACGATTGATATACTGAAAGGGGAAGGTGTCCAGGATATTGGCGGCGTGCTGCATTGCTTTTCTGGTAGTTATGAAATGGCCAGGAAATGTCTGGATATGGGTCTTTATCTGTCGTTTGCCGGCGTTGTTACCTTCCCAAAGGCCTCAAATGTCCATGAGGTTGTAAAAAGAATTCCAATGGAAAAAATACTTGTTGAAACAGATTGTCCGTATCTTGCGCCTGAACCTCACAGGGGCAAGAGAAATGAGCCATATTTTGTTGTTGAAACAGCCAAAAAAATTGCAGAGGTAAAAGGGCTTTCCTATGAAGATGTGGCAAGGATTACCACATTAAATGCTAAAGACTTGTTCGGCATCGGAGGGGAAAAAGAAGAGGCTAAAATAGCTTATGCAATAAGAAACTCTCTTTACCTTAACATAACTAACCGATGCACAAACTACTGCACATTCTGTGCGAAATTTAAATCCTATACGGTCAAGGGACACTATTTGAGACTGAAAGAAGAGCCAAATTTTCCTGATGTGATAAAAGCTGCGGGAGAGAGGCCTGCAGAAAAATACAATGAGATTGTATTCTGCGGTTTTGGCGAGCCGCTTATAAGGCTTGACCTTGTAAAAGAGGTTGGCCTGTTTCTCAAGAAGCAGGGGTGCAAAATCAGGATAGACACGGACGGCCTTGCCAATCTTGTTCACGGGAGAAATGTCCTGCCTGAGCTTAAATTCGTTGATACCATATCAGTAAGCCTCAATGCCCCTGATTCAGAAACCTATCAGAAGTTTGTAAAGACGCCTTTTGGCGGCAAGGCGTTTCCTGCCATCGTCTGGTTTCTGAAACAGGCAAAAAAATATATCCCGAAGGTCGTTGCCACCGTAGTTGCTGTGCCGGGATTAGATATTGAGACATGCAGAAAATTGGCCGAAGATGAGATAGGTGTGGCATTCAGGGTAAGGGAATATGATGAGGTAGGATAAGAATAGAAGAATAGTGTCAGAGAGTCAAAGTATTAAAGTGTCAAAGTAAAAACTTTGGCTCTTTGATGTTCTGTTGCTCTGACACCATGACTCTCTGACTCTTTGGCGCTTATTTAATCCCTGTATGTTTCAAATACCTCGTCAAACACCGGCGCCATCTCAATAAATACTTTCAGCATTTTTTGGTCAAAGTGTTCAGGTTTTGTTCTTCCGTCTCCCTCTGTTATTATCCTGCATGCCTCCTCATGGCTGAAAGGAAGTTTGTATGGCCTTTTACTCCTTAATGCATCGTATGTATCAGCAATCATGGTTATCCTCCCTTCGGCCGGTATTCCTTCGCCTTTTAATCCTTGCGGGTAGCCGCTGCCATCCCATTTTTCATGATGCGCCAGGGCAATGTTTGCCGCCATTTTAAGGCGCGGATGAGGCGAGTCGGCTAACATCTCCCTGCCTATGGAAGTATGTGTTTTCATGACAGCAAACTCTTCTCTTGTGAGGGGGCCTGGTTTAAGGAGTATATTGTCAGGTATGGCTATCTTTCCTATATCGTGCATGCTGCCTGTAAGGGTTATTGCCTCTGTAAAATCCTGATCCATATCCAATGCCTCTGCCAGCCTGCCTGAATATGCGCCTATTCGTTTAATATGTGCGCCTGTGTCAGTATCCCTGTATTCAGACACCACAGTCAGACGATGCACTACCTCCATGTTCATGCTCTTAACCATGCTGAGCGCTTCAGCAAGTTCCATAGTCCTTTTTCTTACCTCTTCCTCAAGCCTGTGTTTATAATTCTTTTCCATCTCTATAAGCCTGTGGTAATTGACTGCCCTTTTCAGGGAATTGACAAGATAATCCGGATTGTAAGGCTTAAGAATAAAATCAAACGCCCCCTTTTTTACAGCCTCAATTGCCGCATCCATCTCTATATACCCTGTCATTAAAATTACCGGGATATCCCTGTTTCCGGAATGTATCTTTTCAAGCAGCTCAATGCCTGACATCCCCGGCATCTGTATATCGGTCAGCACAACATCAAACTGTTTTTTTTGCAGTTCGGCCAATGCCTCTGCGGCATTATTGCAGGCAGTGGCGAGATAGCCGTAATCCCTTAAAAGCATGGAGATGGAATTAAGGACATATCCGTCGTCATCCACAACAAGCGTTGAAATCTGGGCTTCAATGTTCATTTCGTTAGATCTCCTTCGTCAATCATCTTCCGGATCTTTGATAGAAGTTTATCCGGCGCTATTGGTTTTGCAAGAAGTTCAATCTCTGTTTCAAGCAAATCCTTTGCCTTTATCATATCTGCGGTATATCCGCTTATAAAGATGGCTTTGATATTTGGGTCTATCTTTTTTATCCCTTCATAAGCCTGCTTGCCGTTTACTCTTGGCATTATCGTATCAAGGATAAGCAGCCTGATTTCACCCTTCCTCTCCATAAATTTGCTTATTGCATCGCTTCCATCCACAGCCTCTATAACCTTATAATTATATTCTTCAAGCACAGCCTTTATGGTTCTTCTCGTATCAGGGTCATCTTCTGCAACAAGGATGGTTTCCATATTGCCTTTTGGCGCGGCAATCTCCGGCTTTTTCTTTTCACCCAAGACGCCTTCTTCTGACAGGGGCAAGTATATTTTAAATATTGTGCCGTACCCCGGTTCACTATAGACGGTTATATAGCCGTTGTGTTGTTTAATAGCGCCATATACCATTGACAGTCCCAGTCCTGTGCCTTTTCCAACCTCTTTGGTTGTAAAGAATGGCTCAAATATCCTTGATTGAATGTCTTTATTCATGCCCGCGCCTGTATCTGTAAAGGTTATAAGCGCATATTGTCCGGGCATGCCGTAATTGTGGGCGTCTATAAATCCACTGCCCAACTCCACATGGCTGACATCTATGGTTAATTTTCCCCCTTCAGGCATAGCATCCCTTGCGTTTACGGCAAGATTCAGCAGTACCTGTTCAATCTGATCCGCATCCATTTTTACTATCAGATTTTTATCCGCAGGATTTACCTTAAGTTCAATGTGTTCGCCAATGATCCTTGCCAGAATCTTTTCAACCATTTTTATGAGTTCATTCAAATCAGCAGGCTGGGGGTTTATAGTATGTTTTCTGCTGAATGTAAGGAGATCTCTGATAAGGGCAGCAGTGCGATTTGACGAGCTTATTATCTCGCCCGCATATTCCTTTACTATGCTATCATCCTGCCTTTTTCTAATCAAAAGGTTTGAATATCCTATTATTGCTGTCAGGATATTGTTGAAATCATGGGCAACGCCGCCTGCAAGCTGACCAATCGCCTCCATCTTCTGGGCCTGTCTTAATTGCTCTTCGAGCTTCTTTTGCCCGGTGATATCGGTAATCAGTCCATCATATGCAACAACTCTGCCCTGTTCATCATGTCGGGGAACAGGCGCATTCCTCACCCAGCGGATCTCTCCGGCTTTATGGACTATTCTATGTTCAAGGGGCTGAACGAATTCACCGGAGAGAACCCGATTGGCCTGCTCTATTACAGCTTCCCGGTCTTCCTCATAGACCATCCTATACCAGAGATAAGGATCGGCCCTGTACTCTTCGGTTGTATAGCCTGTGACAGCAACACATCCCGGGCCATGGTATGTGTCTACCGCCTTTCCATTTTCAACATGTACCGTATAAATATAGTCCGTTACCGACTCTACAAGACTCCTGTACCTCTTTTCGCTCTCCCTGAGTGCCTCCACGGCCTTCATACGATCGGAGCGCATTTTGATAGATGTAATGCCATAGGCTAAGTCTGCTGCCAGTTCTTTCAACAAATTTACCTCATCCATATTAAAGGCATCCACTTCTACTTCATATATGTTTAATGCCCCAAGGGTCTTACCTTCGGCAATCAGGGGAAGGGCGATGGATGAAGCATAACCCCGCTTAACCGCCTCGGCGCGCCAGGGAGCGAAATTGGGATCAGTCTGAATATTTTGTGCGATGGAAGGGTTGCCTGTTCGGATGGCAGTTCCAGTTGGTCCTCGCCCTGTTTCTGTATCTGCCCAGGTAATTTTAAGGTTAGCGAGATATCCTTCTTCATATCCTGATTGAGCGACAGGCCGGACAGTTTTACTTTCATCGTCTTCCGCAAATCCAACCCAGGCCAGGCGGTATCCACCTGTTTCCACAACAATCCTGCATATTTCGTTCAACAAGTTTTGCTCATCCGAGGCATGTAACATCGCCTGGTTGCATTCGCTCAGCACCTTAAGATCCCTATTAACCTTGCGCAGTTCAGTTTCTTTCTGCTTTCGTTCAATAATTTCGGCCCGCAATGCTTCATTAGCCTTGGCCAGTTCAGCGGTCCGCTCTGCAACTCGCACTTCTAACTCGTCATGCGCCTTTCTCAGCGCTTCCGCAGCTCGCTTCCGTTCCGCTATGTCATGACTCAAGTTGTTGATAACAAGTCCCAGGCCCAGAACAAAAAATGAAATTGCAGTATTGAGCGCCATCGGTATTGTTGTCCCGCCATAAAGCAACGGCGCACCATAGATGTAACCTAAACAGAAAGCTAAACCAATAAAGGTTGTCAGTCCGGCCAGTACCCTTGTTAGAGCATCCACAGACCAGCGTTTTTTCAAAGATGAGGCAAGAAAAAGCGCAACGCTTGCAAACAAGAAATTGAGGGCGGTAGGCAAAGCCATCCGGCCCACAGGAATAAGACCGAGTTTCTCCGATGGAGCCTGAAAAATCCATCTATCAACATTCAGGTTAATATTTACACTAAACTCTGTGAATCGGATCAGAGCTAGAACGAAAATCACGGCAGCGCCGATTCTTGATAATGTAAGACCCCACTTTCTATCCATTATGAGTGCGCAAAGTGATATGCCGAGCACAATGAAAGAGAGGGCTGTATTTGGCGCCATGGGGATGTAATCTGCCCGAATACCGGAGAGGATTCTCCATCCCGTCAGCCAACCCGCAATGGCAACCACCCCTAATCCCGCCGCAATGAGACCGCAAAGTTGCGAAAAGAATTTAGAAGGGATTAAAGAATGATTAGATTGAGTGGTCATTGGTTGGCTCCTCAGGCTGCCTCATCGGCTATTTTATTATTGTTTAATTCGGCAAGACTTACTACCTGTCCAAAAGGACAGGTAGTAAAATATTATAATTTTGAACTTTTTGAGGCAAGAACTTTTTGAATTGTAAATTCTTCCTTGAACTATTCATAAAAGTTGATAATATCAGGGCTGTGATTTATCCCGTTAGAAGCTCGCATATCAAGAAGTCATCAGTTTCCCAGTTAGAAGCCCGCATATCAGAAAAGGCTTCTAACGGGATTTACCTTGACAATGCAGCAACATCATATCCAAAGCCGGAATCAGTTTATAAAAGAATAGACCATATTCTAAGGCATATCGGCGGAAATCCGGGAAGGAGCGGCCACAGGATGGCCCTGGATGCAAGCCGTGTGATATTTGAGGCGCGGGAAAACACTGCAAGGCTTTTTAATATCAAAGATGCCTCAAGGATTGCATTTACAAAAAACGCTACAGAGGCCATAAATGTGGCATTTAAAGGTCTGCTGAAATCCGGCGACCATGTTGTTACAACATCCATTGAGCATAATGCGGTTGTCAGGCCGATAGAAAGGCTGGGAAAAGAAGGGGTTAAAGTTACAAGGGTTAAGGCTGATAAAGATGGATGGGTATCTCCTGCTGATATTGAAAATGCAATAACAAATAAGACAAAACTTGTATCTGTTGTCCATGCCTCAAATGTATTCGGCGCAGTTCTGCCGGTTGCTGAAATAGGCAGTGTATGCAGAAAGAAAGGTATTATCTTTATGATTGATGCGGCGCAGACAGCAGGCGCAATGCCGATTGATATTGAGGCATTGAATGTGGATATATTTGCCGCCACAGGGCACAAGAGCCTGTTTGGCCCGCA
>JACPZB010000107.1 GCA_016195725.1 Deltaproteobacteria bacterium
CGACTGGGATGGGTTTCTGCAGCGTACCGAAGATGATTTCGACAGGATACTAAAGGAGGCGGGAATCCCTGACAGCGCATTATCACAGACTCGTGATAAATCCAATGTTATAATTTTTTATACTGCTACCAAATAAACGAATTGATGCAAGATGCAGGATACATGATACAAGAGAAAAGGCAAACATCATCCTGTATCGTGTATCCTGTATCATATCTAACAAATTATTGATTAAGGTTTCAAATTCTGCTAAATTCAGCATATCCAAGCATGAGAGAAAACCTTCTTCTTAATAAGGTAGCAATTGTAACCGGCGGCACGAGAGGCATAGGCCGCTCTATCGTTATGGCCCTTGCAAAAGAAGGGGCTGACTGTATATTTACCTACCTGCAAAATCGAGACCTTGCAGAGCCCCTTGTTGATGAAGTCAATCGTATCGGCAGACGGGCCCTCCCCCTTCAGATGGATGTTGCTGACTTTGAAAACTCAAAAATTATTATTGAAAAGGTTAAAGAAACTTTTGGAAGACTTGACATCCTCATAAACAATGCAGGAATAATAAGAGACAAGTCGCTCATGATGATGAGTAAAGACGACTGGTCTGCAGTAATTGATACTGACCTCACAGGGGTGTTTAATACCACACGGGCATGCATCATTACCTTTCTCAAGCAAAAAAGTGGAAATATCATTAATATTTCATCGGTAAACGGCGTTCATCCTCTTCCCGGCCAGGTAAATTACGCGGCAGCAAAGGCAGGGGTAATTGGCTTTACGAAATCGCTTGCAAGAGAGGTGGCGCCCTATAACATCAGAGTAAATGCAGTAGCCCCTGGTTTTATAGAAACAGATATGACAAAAGAGCTTGACCAAGGACACAGAAAGAAATTTCTTGATATGATACCATTGGGAAAATTCGGAACGGCTGAAGAAGTGGCTCAAACAGTAATATTCCTTGCCAGTGACAAGTCTCACTACATAACAGGGCAGACCATACAGATAGATGGGGGGTTGGGGATGTAGGAGCGGGCTCATGAAAATCAAATACAGGACAGCCGAGACGGCTGTCCCACCAGTGTGTAGCAAATATTGTAAGCAGTAGGACAGGCGTCCCGCCTGTCAGAAAGGTATTTTCGAGGCAAAAATGGCCGTTGATAGAGACGTTGTCATAACAGGCATTGGCATACTATCCCCAATAGGGATTGGTAAAGATTCCTATTGGGAAGGATTAGCACAAGGTAGAACAGGCTTTAAAAAAATAAGCCTCTTTGATACTTCAGGGTTTAATGTCCATATTGCTGGAGAGATAGATTTTGACCCCGTTCAGTTCCTTGGCAAAAAAGGGCTGCGTGATTTAGATCGCAGTATAAAACTGGTAAATTCGGCAGCAAAACTTGCTCTTGATGACAGCAGGCTTGAAATAACAGAAGCCAATAGCCCCCGCATGGGTGTTGCTATCGGTACCACATTCGGCAGCCTCCACAGCATCTCTCAATTTGACCGCACGGGGCTTATAGAAGGCCCACGGAGTGTAAATCCTTCTCACTTTCCCAATACCGTGATAAATTCCCCTGCCAGCCAGATATCTATCCGCTTTAATATAAAAGGCTTTAACACAACCATCTCTACAGGTTTTTGCGCATCACTCGATGCTGTCTCCTATGCCGCTGATTTCATAAAATTAAACAGGGCAGATGCTGTCCTTGCAGGAGGGATTGAAGAGCTGTGCGAGGAGACATTTTTAGGGTTTCATACACTTGGCTGTTTGTCAGGAGCATACGGCTCAGAACCCATTAGTTGTCCATTTGATGCAAGAAGAAATGGAATAATCCTGTCCGAGGGCGCAGCAGTGCTGGTTATGGAAGAGAAAGCGCATGCTGCACAAAGAGGCGCCACTATCCTCGCTCAGATAGCCGGCTATGCCAATTCTTTCGACCCATTCGCTGACAGAAGATTTAACCCTGAAGGTGCCGGCTTAAAAAGCGCTATATGTACTGCCCTGAAAGAAGCCTCTCTTGTCCCAAGAGATATAGACTATATATGCTCCTGCGCCAATTCAACAAAGGAGCTTGATAAGATGGAAACGCAGGTTATAAAAGATGTCTTTGGAGAATATGCCTATCAAGCGCCTGTCAGTTCTATAAAATCCATGATAGGAGAATCTTACTCTGCCTCTGGTGCCCTTTCATTGGCTGCAGCAGTCGGCGTAATAAAGAATGGATTCATCCCGCCAACGGTAAATTACAAAGAAAAAGACCCTGAATGCGGCCTCGATTATGTCCCGAATAAATCAAGAGAGAAGAGAGTAAACAAGGTGCTTGTTACATCAGCAGACCCGTATGGGCAGAATACAGCGGTTGTAATAGGAAGACATGAGTGATTTTAAATAGTTATAAAAACCAGAGATTTAATATGAACAATGAATATCCTATAAAACAAAACTTAGCAGGACAAAAACAAAAATTCGTAAGACAAGCGAGACGTCTGTCCTACTTCGGTAAGGAGGTTCAATGCAGCTCGACTTCGAACAAATCAAAGAATTACTCCCACAGCGATTCCCCTTTATCATGATTGATAGAGTCTTAGAGGTTGAGCCAGGCAGACAGGCCACTGCAATAAAAAATGTCTCAGGCAATGACATGTTTCTTGTCGGCCATTTCCCTGAAAAGGCCATAATGCCGGGGGCGTTAATAATAGAGGCAATGGCGCAGACTGCCATCATCCTTTTTGCATATAATCCCCCTTTATCCCCTGCAAATCCCCCCTTACCCCCCTTTCATAAAGGGGGGGTGGGGGGATTTTTCAAAGGGGGAGAAGAGGGGGATTTAGAAAAAGGTGGACAACGGGGGACGAGCGGCAAAAGGCCTCTTTATTATTTTGGCTCTGTCAAGGCAAGGTTTCTGCACCCCGTCGTCCCGGGAGACCAGTTAAAAATAAAGGTAGTGAATGTCAAGTCTCTGCCAAACAATGCCTATGTTTCCGCAGAGGCATTTGTCGGTGATACAAAGGTATCTGAGGCAGAATTGGTTTTTAGTGTAAAAGATGAATAGACGAGTCGTCATAACAGGTCTTGGCGTTATCTCTTCCATTGGCATCGGCTGGAAGGAATTCTGGGAAAACCTTCAGCAGGGAAAATCAGGAATAACCCCCATATCATCCGTCGATACATCAAATCACTTTACTCACCTGGGCGGTGAAATCAAAAATTTTAAACCAGAAGAGTTCATTGAAAAAGGAAGGGCTTCTTTTTTAAGCCGGGCTACCCAACTCGCTTTTGCAGCAACAAAACTTGCCGTTGCGGATGCCAAATTAAATATAAGCAAAAACAATAATATTTGCGTTTGCTTAGGTACGACCAATGGCCCTACACAAGCCATTGAACATATAAATGATTTAATCGCTCTCCATAATGAAAAAGAAATAAATAGTCAATCAATTTGTAAGATACCTACCAATAGTGCGCCGGCTTTTCTATCAACGGAACTCCGGCTCTGTAACTCTAACTTCATTATCTCCACCGCATGCGCCGCTGGCAACTATGCCATTGGGTATGGCTATGATCAAATAGTTTTAGGAAAAAGTGATATTGCCATCGTTGGCGGCTCCGACCCTTTCATTCGGTTTGCATTTACCGGCTTCAATCAGTTCTCGGCAGTGGCGCCTGAAAAATGCCAGCCTTTTGATAAAAATAGAAAAGGCATGCAGGTGGCAGAAGGCGCCGGCATACTTGTTCTCGAATCCCTTGAGAATGCCTTAAAAAGAAATGCCCCTATTTATGCAGAAATATTGGGCTATGGCCTTAGCTGCGATGCCTTCCATATGACAACATCTACTGTTGAAGGCATTGCAGCATGCATGAGAAAAGCGTTAAAGGAAGCAGATATTACAATTGATAAGGTAGATTATATAAGCGCCCATGGCACAGGCACGCCAACCAATGACAAGAATGAATGTGCTGCCATTAAAGCGGTATTTGGCCCACGATATAAGAGTATTCCGGTAAGTTCCATAAAATCTATGCTCGGCCATACCATGGGAGCAGCTTCGGCCATTGAAACCATTACATGCGCTTTGGTTGTAAAAAACGATATTATCCCGCCTACCATTAATTTTGAAACACCTGACCCAGAATGTGATATAGACTGTGTTCCCAATCAGGCAAGGAGGCATGCTGTTAATATAGCCTTGAATAATTCTTACGCCTTTGGCGGCAATAACGCATGTTTGGTGATGAAAAAATGGTGATAAAAAATATAGCGTATGATGGGATAATGTGATATATTTGCCACGAAAATACGAAAATAACCCTCACCTCAGGCCACCCTCTCCCTCAACGGGAAGAGACAAGTGGAATTATGTCTTGTTTCCCTTCGTGTCTGACGGTGTGTAATACAAAGGCAGACCGATATAGAAAAAAGGAGGTGATGCATTATGTATACTGAATATACCGCTGTTGTTAAACAAGAAGGCGATTGGTGGATAGGCTGGATTGAAGAGGTGCCGGGCGTCAATTGCCAAGAACAAACACATGATGAATTGATAGAAAGCTTAAAGGCTACATTAAAAGAGGCGTTGGAATTTAACAAGCAGGATGCGCTGACGGATGCCGGAAGCGGTTATAAAGAAGAAAAAATCGCGGTATGAAGAGAAATGAGCTGTTGCGATATCTACGCTCTGAAGGTTGCGAACTGTTACGAGAGGGAGGTCGCCATTCCTGGTGGCATAATCCAACTTTAAATAGACGCTCTGCAATACCACGACACACAGAGATCAGCGATATTTTGGCAAAGAAAATCTGCAAAGACCTCGGAGCAAGGCCAGTGAAATAACAGTAACAACCCTTTCAAGCGAAGGCCTGTCATAGCAGCGTATAAATCAGTTTATTGGTTGAGGAGGAAAATAGAAAATGAGCGCTCAAATCGAGAAAGAAGTAATATCTATCATCTCGGACGTTGCGGAAGTGGATACAGAAGAGGTCGCGCTTGATTCGGATTTAGTAAAAGATTTAGGAATTAACTCAATCAAAGCTATTGAGATTGTAGTAGCGCTTGAAAAAAAATATAAAGTCTCTATTCGCGATGAGGATGTTCCAAAAATTACAACCCCGGGACAAATAATATCTTTAACAGAAAGTTTAATCACTAAAAGAGCAATGAGCAATGCCTAAACATCATGAAAATAGCTATGATAGGCAGAGTCCCCACAGATACCAACTAAACGAGGAAAGCCGATTAAAAATTTTGACGAGAGTGAGAGCTTATTATTTGCTTTTTTGAGGTGAATGATGAGTAGTCAAATTATGCCATACCATGAGAGAACAGCCCTACCCTCGTACTTTTTTCCCTTTTTAAGCCCAAATTCTGATAAAGCAACAGAAGATGATGTCGAATATTTTCACCAAAAATTAAACGAAAAATGCACATCCCCCAGACAGGCATTATTGTATGTTCACATTCCCTTCTGTGATAGTTTCTGTCACTTCTGCACGTTTTATCGTATACATACGCCAAGCATTGATGCTATGGAGAGTTATGTAAAGGTATTAAAAAAAGAAATGCAAGCGTATGCCAAAATGCCATATATACAATCTCTAAAAATAGAGTCTGTTTATTTCGGAGGAGGTTCTCCATCAGTTTTATCGCCTAGACTCATTGATGAACTACTCTCCTGGACAAGAGATTGCTTCAATCTCAAACCTAATGTTGAATTTACTTACGAAGGCGAAGTCAGAACACTGAAAGACATGGAACGGCTCAAAGTGATACGCAAAAATGGATGTACACGTGTTAGTTTTGGAGTTCAATCTTTTGATCGCAAAGTAAGAAAGTTGGCAGGGTTGGTTCCACCTTTCGAGGAAATTCTCGAGTGCGTTAAAAATATAAGAGATGTAGGATATGCTGTTAACATTGATTTAATGTATGGTTTGCCAGGTCAAACAATGGCTACTTGGAAAGACGACTTATCTCAGGCAGTCAAACTCAGTGCCACAAATATAGATATTTACGATACAATCCATTATGCAACCACAAAACTGGTGCAACATAGACACAAACTAAAGGGAGAATTTCCTATCGAAGATGACAGAATAGAAATGTTAAGATATGCTTTACAATATTTGAGTCAAATTGGTTACTGTCAGGAAACAATTGAAGATTTTGCTCTACCAGGCAAAGAGTATCAAATGAAAAAATTAGTTTATGGTGGAGGAGACGGTCGATCTGAAACAATTGGAATTGGTGCAAGCTCTATAGGTTTTTTAAATAATGTTGCCTATCGCAATTTTCACCCCTTCCAAGATTATATTAATTGGCTTACTACAACTAGGAAGCTCCCTATTGCACTTAGCTACAAAGCTTCAGCAGAAGATATATCTACCAGGATTATGGTATATTTACCAAAGCTCCTGAAGATAGAGAAAAAAAATATTACAAGAGATGCAATAGATAAATATAGAACTACCTTAGACCGTTTAAAAGAAAATGGGCTTATTGAAGAAGATGATTCTGTAATAAAACTTACTGAACTCGGAATCATATGGGCCGATAATCTGGTAGCAGAGTTTTTAACAGCAAGACAAAAACAGAAAATGTGGAAGTTAATGTATTGATCCGGGAGAGATATGTCCAGAGAAGAATATATTAAGTCCGGCATTGACAAGATTTTATATAGTTGGCTAAATATGATGTTGTTTTCTGGCACCTTTCTTATTCTGTCTTTAAGTCTCCTTGATTATTATGCAACCCCTTCCAACTTTGTGACATTTCTTGTCTACAGAATCTTCACTGCAATAGGAATTTTGATACTTTATCTCATCAATAGGATAAAAATTAACAGTATCTTGCAAAATAGCGTGTTGATAGTTTCGGGCATAATCCCTGCAAGCATGGTGGCTATGATGGTTTCAAAATTTGATGGGCATCAATCACCTTATTTTGCAGGATTTATTATTGTTATAGTTTATCTCCTAAGTTTTACTCCGATTAATTTAAAGGTCAGCATGCTTGTATCAGCTGTGATATATGGATTTTATGTTGTTCCTATTTTGGTTTATGACAATATATCAAACCCATCATACTTTGTTGCCGCAAATGGTTTAATTCTCGCTATTATTTTTATAACAGTACTTTCTAGATATATTAGCCAGCAAAAACTAATAAGAGAGCTCTCCCTCAAATACGACCTTGAACAGCAGAAAGGGCAACTTGAAAAGTACTCCCATCAGCTTGAAAATATGGTTGCTCAACGGACAAAGGAACTCACCGCATCAGAGCAAAGATTCAGGGGGCTTTTTGATAATGCCAATGACGGCATTGTTGTTCTTGATACAAACGGGATAATTCAAAAAATTAATAACAAATTCTGCGAACTCCATGGTTTTGAAAAAAATGTCCTGATAGGAACCCATTTCAGATTATTGGAGGCAAAGGATAGTGATAATGCAAAGGAAGAAAGAATGAAACGAATAGTGGACGGCGAGCCCCTTGTCTACGAAACCGAGCATTATAAGAAGGATGGAAACAGAATTCTGCTTGAAGTAAGCTCAAAGGCCATTAATATTGGCGGAGAACTATACATCCAGTCGTTCCACAGGGACATTACTGAAAAGAAACAAATGCAGGAGCAGTTATTCCAGTCCCAAAAAATGGAATCCATAGGCACCCTGGCTGGCGGCATAGCCCATGACTTTAACAATATATTGACAGCCATTCTCGGACATACAGAACTATTGCACTACTGTGAAGGATTAGATAATAAAGCAAAACAAAGCCTGCGGATAATAGAAAATTCTTCTCGTAAGGCGGGACAGATTGTTTCAGGGCTGTTAAGCTTTTCCCGCAGGACCAGCTTTGAGATGCTGCCGGTAAATTTAAATAATATCATCAAAGATACTGTTGAGTTATGCGAAACTACTTCATCCAAGCGAAATGTAAAACTGAAGATGGATGTCAATAATAACATTCCCTTTGTTCATGCCGACTGCAATCACCTTGAACAGGTTCTCATGAACCTTTTTGTAAATGCGATGGATGCTATGCCTAATGGGGGCAGCATAACTATTACAACAGAACTTGTGAATTTGGGAAAAGCAGCCAACCACCTACGTCCATTGCTCAATCCCGGAAGCTATGTTGTAATGAAGGTTACCGATACTGGTACTGGTATCCCTGATGAAATAAGGGATAAAATATTCAACCCGTTTTTTACGACCAAAGAACCAGGCAAGGGGACAGGACTGGGCCTTGCCATGGTTTATGGAATCATTAAAGAGCACAAAGGGATAGTTAATGTAAAAAGCGCCTTGGGTAAAGGAACAACATTTGAGCTATATCTGCCGGCTACTGATGCTGCTATTCGGGAATCTGCAAAAACCTCAGCGTCTTCAGCAACAAGGAATATAAGAATATTAGTAGTTGATGATGAAGAAGGTATACTGAACTTTATAAAAGAGGTATTGGAAAAAGAGGGATACCGGCTGATTGTCACAAGCAATCCTCATTATGCGGTGGAAATGTTTAGTGAATTTGCCAATAACATAGATCTTATTATTACTGACATCGTTATGCCTATGCTGGATGGGAAAAGGTTAATAAAACACTTCAAGGCTATCAAACCAACCATTAAAACTATTGCCATTTCTGCTCACGACGCTCATATCAGCAGAGACAAAAATATAGATACTTTTATAAAGAAACCTTTTGAGGGTGCGGATTTGCTCTCCAGTATAAGAAAGGTCTTGGGTTCAGAAAGCTCTACCCTTAAGATGAATTGAACGGAATGCTCGCCTGTTCTGCAATTGCCTCATCTTCCTTGCCATATCCAGCATAAAACTTCCTTTAACTATACAGAGCATCATAACTTCGCATACCTTCGTTGCTCCTCGGCTCGTCGTTGCGGCGTATGCTTAAAATACGCCTCACTCCTCACCTTCGTCGCGCCTTGGTCTGCTTTGTTCTGACGCTCTGTATGCGGATTTACTTATGTCGTTGTGTATAACACAAATCCAAAAAATGACCGTGATGTCATTTTCGGATTG
The DNA here is from genome assembly GCA_016195725.1 of Deltaproteobacteria bacterium. Classification (GTDB taxonomy): domain Bacteria; phylum Desulfobacterota; class GWC2-55-46; order UBA9637; family UBA9637; genus UBA10170. The sequence continues at coordinate 9,035 of JACPZB010000107.1, forward strand.
AACTGCCGTATTGAATCTGTTAAATTTTGGGGGTTGTTAAATAGCAAGTCTAAAAGGAGATCCCATGAAAACTTATTATTCACCCGAAGATTTATCTAAATTTCCCACAATCGGCGAGGGTGCGCCTGAGTTATGGAAGAAATTTTCAGAATGGTATGGCGCTGTATTTGCCGAAGGCGCCTTATCTGAAAGGGAAAAGGCATTGATTGCGCTCGCGGTTGCTCATGCTGTTCAGTGCCCATACTGCATAGACGCCTATACCCAGACATGCCTTGAAAAGGGCTCAAATGAGGAGCAGATGACAGAGGCCGTCCATGTGGCGGCAGCCATCCGAGGGGGCGCCTCTCTTGTTCATGGTGTGCAGATGAAAAATGCGGCAAAGAAGGTGTCTTTGTAAAAAATGTCAAATGTCAAAGCTCAAAGTCTAAATGAAATCCAAAACTCAAATGTCAAAATATACGATTTAGAGGAAAGAACTGCCAAATTCGGGGAAGATATTATTGAGTTTGTAAAAACCCTTGAAAGAGATGAAGTTAATCGTCCTTTAATTGGTCAGGTAGTAAGGTCAGGTACAAGTATTGGGGCAAATTATATGGAAGCAGATGGGGCAGAATCTAAGACCTAAATTGAGCGATTCTTTTGACAAATCAAGGACAGCCGAGACGGCTGTCCTACTTGAATGGTTAGGCATTCAAACCCGTAGGACAGGCGTCCCGCCTGTCTCAGTGGCTTTCAACATAAGATTGCCCTTTGCAAAAAAGAAGCTAAAGAAACAAAACACTGGCTGAGAATGATTGCTAAGGCAAACCCACACAGGAAGATTGATTGTAGAAGACTATGGCAAGAGGCTCAAGAATTTACATTGATTTTTTCTTCAATTCTTTTGGCGAAAAAAAGCTCCATCATCAAAGCCCAAAATACATGAATCCAAAGTTTAAATGAAAAATTTTGATATTTAGTCATTTGGCCTTCATTTGACATTTGGATTTTGACATTTAAGCTTAATAGAGGAACATCATGGACAATCTCAACCCATTTGATATCTCCCTATCAAAAAGTGCCCTCTACCCTCTTACAGCAACCGGCATCACTATATTTCAGGTGAATGTTGGAAGGCTCTGTAATCAGCTCTGCAAGCACTGCCATGTTGATGCAGGGCCTGACAGAAAAGAGGTAATGCAGAAGAATACCATGGAGGCATGCCTTGACATCATTGAAAAAACTGACATCCCCACCATTGATATAACAGGCGGAGCGCCAGAAATGAATCCCAACTTTCGCTGGTTTATAAAAGAATTCAGAAAGAGAGGCCGTCATGTAATGGTTCGCTCAAACCTGACAATCCTTGCTGAGCCTGATTATAAAGACCTTCCGGAATTTTTCGCAGAGAATAAAGTAGAGGTGATTGCCTCGTTTCCCCATTATCTAGAGCAGACTTTAGACAGGCAGCGCGGGAATGGCGTATTTAAAAAATCCATAGAGGCATTAAAACAACTCAACAGCATCGGCTATGGCAAACAAGATTCAGGACATGTCCTGAATCTTGTCTACAATCCGGCAGGGGCATTCCTCTCGCCCTCTCAGAAAGCCCTCGAGGCTGATTATAAAAGAGAGATGTTGAAAAGATATGGAATTATATTCAACAATCTTTACACAATTACCAATATGCCTATAGGCCGCTTCTTTAATTATCTCAACTCCTCTGAAAATTACACTTCATATATGGAAAAAATAATCTTAAGCTATAATCCAACCGCAGCATCTCTCGTTATGTGCAGATACACCCTGTCCGTAGGCTGGGATGGCTCTCTGTATGACTGCGACTTTAACCAAATGCTTGGAATGAAGGTAAACCACGGCGCGCCTTCACATATAAAAGCATTTGACATAGCCAGGCTCTGTAATAGGCAGATTGTAACAGGCATCCATTGCTATGGCTGTACTGCCGGGGGCGGATCAAGCTGCGGCGGGGCAGTGACATAATTACAGTATTGTTGGGTCAGGGATACATGTTGGCTGCCAGCCCTTGTCGGCTTGCAAAAGATTGCGGATTTCCCGCTCAAACCCTTCAGGGATATCGTAATGTGTTCTGATAAAAAGGTGTATATCGGCTGGCAATATCCCTGAGCGCTTTTTATGAAGTTCTATATAGTTTTTAAGCTTCGTCTTTCTCCCCTCGCTTGTATCATTGGGCCTCATGCAGAGCTTTGCTGCAAGTGGAAGAAGCTCATAGAGGGTTTCAGCAAAACATAAAAGGTTTTGGGGCGCAGGACTTGTTGAAACCATATCGCCAAGCCTTGCATCTCTTACCAGCCATTCACCATCCCTTCCCATAAGATGCATACCGTAGTTTTTAAACCTTGGGCCACAGATAACAGGTATTCCAAGCCTTGCCATGCCAAGGGCCGTAGAAAATGTCTTCTGAGTAAAAGCCCCCCAGAGTATTACAACTGCACCAACCCTGTTTATTATATAATCCGCAATCTCCTGATAATTATTTTCCAGCTTTCTGTGGCACATTATTTGAGCTATTTTGATGCATGCGCCTATAAGATGGGAGGCAGATACGCATGAGCCAAGGTTTGTAAGGTTTCTGCTGTCAAAGGAGTCAGTATTATCTTTAAATAAATTTCCTCTGGCAATATCCATTGAGGCGCAGCCGCCGGTAGAAACAATGTAGCCTCTTTTTAGAAACTCCTCTGCAATTTTTTGTATCTCTTGCCCCTTGCCCCCCCTGCTTATTGCCTGCAGGGGCAGGCTTGACCCTTGCCCCTTTTCTTTTTCCTCCGGGCATCCAAATATCCCGATAATGCCAGGTATCTCTCCCATGATAATAGACGGCGCAACCCCTCTGATTTCGCTGTCCCGTATAAGGCCGCGGCCGATTCTTAAAAATGAGTTGGGAGTTGGGAGTTGAGAGTTTGGAGTTTTCTTGACCCTTGACCCTTGACCCTTGACCCCTATTTCTACTGCCATCTCCGCCGCCGCCTTCTTATCCAGAATAATGCCATTTCTATTTTCCAAGACATATTCAACAGCTTCATCCAATGGCACCTCTGTTAAATCTGGAAGCCCAAGGGCTGTCTCCTGAGATGTTGCAATGACGAGGCTGTCAACTTTTCTTGCCTCTTTAACCACATCAGCCCTTATGCACTGGGTATCCAAAATTACCACATCTGCAATGCCTGACTGTATAACTTCTAACTGTGATGCCTGATTGCCGATTATCTTAAAACCATGATTATGCCTTGCCCCGTCTGATGCCGCGCAGCAAAGGCCGCAGACCTCTATGCTATGCTTCAGTCCCCTCTCATCCATAAGGCGCATAATTTCATGGGCAACAGAGGAATTGTGGCCGATGATAAGGATTATGGGCTTTGATGTATCAACAATTTCTAATCCAATGCCAATTATTGGAGAATTGGATTCGCCCTTTGGCATATTCATGGCAGATATCTGGGCAATATCCGCTATTTCTATGGCAAGGTTATCCAGCATGCCTGCGTGGAGTGCCTTGCTTACAAAATCTTCAGGAGATGCTTCTGTACCAAAGTTTATGGAGGACAAGAGATGATTTAATTGGCTTTCAATGTAGTGAAGGATATTTTTTAATTCACTCAGGTTTTTTGGCTTACAGCCTGTGATAAGGGTCGTAATCGGGGTTGGCATTGTGGTATGCGGGCCAGCATCTACGGAACAGTCTTTGCCAAATTTATCAATCAAGTCTTCTAAGAGCCTTACAGCATAAGAGGCATGGCCTGATGCGCCTATTACGGCATCCATCAAGCTCTCCCTTGCCTTAAAACCACTCTCGTCAATGCCGCATTTACCGTAATTGGGGACAGATTTTAAATCTGTCCCCATCACTGGCTTACAAGGCCCCAAGGCGCAAAGATGGCAGGTATTATGAGATTTTGGAAAGATTGATCGGTATCTTTTAAGAAGGGTCAAATCCCAGTCTCTTAAATCAAATATATCTGGATATACTCCCATAGGCTGTTGAAAACCCTCACGATGTCATCTTTTTAAATTTTACCTAAATTGAGCGATTCTTTTGACAAATCAAGAACAGCCGAGACGGCTGTCCTACTTGAATGGTTAGACATTCAAACCCGTAGGACAGGCGTCCCGCCTGTCTCAGTGGCATTATGAGATAATAAATCGCTCAATTTAGGTTTTAATAAACTTTTCCGAAAAGGAATATTACTATAAGGGTAATTCCAGTTGTCAAATGAGCAAGAATCGTTGCCTTTATGGAAGAAACCAACTCCTTAAACTGACCATAATTTTTAAACAGCCCGTTGACGGCCTTTATACCTAATCCCGCAGGAATGACAGCTAAAAGCGTTATGACTGGCAGCAGATTCAATATAACCCCGAATATAATGCCGGCATAAGCCCCGGCCACAAGCAGAGCGAAACCCCACCTTGCGTTTTTCTTTCCAAGCCGCGCCACAAGATGATTTTTTCCAACAGCCTTGTCAGCGTCATAATCAGGGAATTCGTTTATATACAAAATTGCCGCTATTAGAAATGACAGGGGCAGAGAAGCAAATACGGCAGTAATAGAAATATCCTGCGTCTGAACATAGTATGAGCCAACAACTGACAAAAGACCGAAATTGAGGCCGACCAGCAATTCTCCCCATCCTCTGCTTACCAGAAAAAGAGGCGGGGCTGTATAAAAATAGCCGGAGGCAAGCCCTATACAGCCGATTAAGAGAAGCCAAAAACCCCTTTCATACGCAAGATAAAGACCTATGATACTTCCGAGGATTAGAAATGCAATGCCTAAAAAGTATGTCTCTTTCGGAGTCATAATTTTATTCTGTATCATCCTGCTTCCGCCTGTAAACGGGGTAAGTCCTGTAGAGTTTATATTATCAGCCCCGTTGAGATAATCAAAGTAGTCGTTCAATACATTTATGCCAGCATGATAAAAAACTGCCGCAAGCATAGACAAAAGGAAATAGTTGAGCAGGAATATCCTCTGCTCATGCCATGCAACCGCTGCTCCTAAACCGACAGGAAGTATGATGGCGGTGAAAAATTGGGGACGGGTGGCAAAAAAGTAGATTTTTAATCTTGACAGGCTAAAATCCCTCCTGCAATAATTTTGTCTGGCATTGTAATTTTTTGAAGAGTAAATGGCAAGATTATTTTACAGGTCTAAGTTTGCGGAGGGTTCTTGAGAAGAAGATAAAGTATATCTTACTACCCGGCATCTTTGAGGCGACTGGATAGGAAGGGGAAATAATAGGCGGCCAGCTTTATTCTGCAATGGATCCCTAATTTTGAATAGATTCTATTCAGGTGGGACTTTACCGTCTGTTCGCTTATATATAGTCTACACGCAATCTCTTTGTTTCTGCTCCCCTCAGCAACCAGTTTAACAACTTCTTTCTCTCTCCTTGACAGCGCATTTTTCTTTCGCATATCCCTGCCGTGCATGGCGGGGATTCTCTTTCAATTTATCTTAGAATTTCCTCTTGATGACTATGAATCTAACTACATTATCTATGCCGTTTCTAACCTGCTCCTCCATCTCTGCGTAATTCAGGCGAGGGGTGGCATACACCACATTTCCATCCACCACAACCTGCACGATGCTCCCCCACTGTCCGCTTTCTTCGGTTATAACGACATTATATTCCTCGTCATTCTCCCAATATTGCGTAAATATTCTGTAAAACTCGCTGCCAATCGGGGTATGGGTATCATTGACAATAACCCCGATCTCAGATAGGCTGATATGAGGGATGATTATCAATAAAAAAACTAAAACCCATAATTTCTTTCTGCGCAGAGTATTTCACCCGCCCTTTCAGATTAGATTTTTGTCTACTATACAGAGCGTCATAACTTCGCATACCTGCGTTGCTCCTCAGCTCGTCATTGCGGCATCCTCCCCTTGTCCCCCTTTTTCTGGGGACAGATTTGAAATCTGTCCCCACAGGGGATAAAGGGGGAGGCCGCTTTTATCTATATCTCATTGACAACGCAATGGAAAAGGGGTATTTTGAAACGAATTTTATGGTGAAACAACAGATAGGCAAAAGATTGCGGGACTTGAGGCACCGAAAAGGGCTCACACAGAAGGCGCTGGCCAAAATGACAGAGGTTGACTATTCCTATATAGGCAAAATAGAACGGGGCGAACAGTTCCCTTCCTTAAAGGTTCTTGTAAAATTTGCCGAATGCCTTTCATTGCCAATAGACCGCTTTTTTATGGATGAGGCTACCTTTAGATTGGTCAGCCTTATCCCACCCGACATCCGCGCAGCCACCCAGAGGGAAAGGCTCTGGGATTTGTTAAAGCTATTAGAAAGGGTTCCGGAGGAAGATATCCCTCTTTTGACAGAGATAATACGGGTATTGAAAAAGCATGGAGAAATGAGAAATATAGAAAAAGAGGAATTGCCGCTGGTAGCGGAATCATCTGCAGGGTATAAGAAGATTAAAAAGAAGGGATAAACCAGAAAAATGCATCTGGTTTTTATTTTTTGGCAAATGACCTTCTGTAAGGTTATTTCAGTATCTTCTCCCCTTTTATTAAATCATTGTATGTCTCTCTTTGCCTTATCACAGAAAATTTGTTTCCCTTCACCATAACCTCGGCAGCCCTCGGTCTGGAATTGTAATTGCTCGACATGGAAAAACCGTAGGCGCCCGCGCTCATGATTGCCATCAAATCTCCCGACTTAAATTCAGGGAGTTCCCTGTCTTTTGCAAAGAAGTCGCCTGATTCGCAGATTGGGCCAACCACATCTGCAACAATTTCACCCCCCCCTGCCACCCTTTTATTAAAATCCCACTCTCTCCCCCCCTTTATTAAAGGGGGGGCCGGGGGGGTTACAGCCTTTATCGCATGATACGACCCGTAAAGGCTCGGCCTTGCCAGATCATTCATGGCAGCGTCAACAATGATAAAATTTTTCTCCGTGCCTTGTTTTGTGTATAAGACCTTTGCAACCAATATTCCGGCATTCCCCGCCATGACCCTGCCCGGCTCAAATATCAGCGTCACACCCAAGCCCTTTGTCTCGTCAATCACCGCCTTGCCGTATTTGCTCGGATGCGGCGCAACTTCGTCCTTGTAGGTTATGCCGAGTCCGCCGCCTATATCCAGATATTTTATTTCAATCCCTTTGCTACGGAGCGATGCGATAATATTTTTCGTTTTCTTCAACGCATCAATAAACGGAGAAAGCTCTGTAATCTGCGAACCGATATGACAATCAACGCCAAGGGGAATAAGATTTTTCAGTTTGTTTTTTGCATACACATATTCCTTTATCGCCTGATTTGTCTCTATGCCAAATTTATTTTCCTTCAAGCCCGTTGAGATATACGGATGCGTCTTTGCGTCAACATCCGGATTTACCCGTATGGCAAAGCCAGCCTTTCTCTTCAGTCTCCCCGCAATCCTGTTGATTGCCCGCAGTTCCTCAGGCGATTCAACATTGAACATGAGGATGCCGGTCTTGAGCGCATACTCAATCTCATCCTCCCGCTTGCCCACGCCCGAATAGACAATCTTTTTCGGATTCGCCCCTGCCTTGAGCGCCCTGAAAAGCTCGCCGCCGGAAACAATATCCACGCCGCTCCCCGCTTTGATAAAGATATTCAGCGCCGCAATATTTGAATTCACCTTTACCGAATAACAGACAAGATGCGGCACAGATTCGAATGCCTCGTCGAACGCCGCATAGTGCCGCGCAAGCGTCTTATGGCTGTAAATGTAGCACGGTGTGCCGACCTCCTTTGCGATTCTTTCTACGGCTACGGCTTCGGCGTAGAGTTTGTTTTTTTTGTAGGTAAAGAAGTGCATTACTTGTGACTCCTCCTTTGAAAAAGGTATGGCAAGTCGGGTGGGCTGAGCCCACCATTTAGGTTTTGAGGCAATTTTGGCGGGCAGAGCCCGCCCTACTTATTTTAACATTACTGAGAAATAGACTCCGCAGGAGGCTTTGGCGGCGCCTTTTTACCGCACCCCGCAACTACAGTGAACAGTAACAATAGAGGCAAGAAGCAAGAGGCAAGCAACAAGATGCAAGATAAAGAAGATTCTCTTTTTTCTTGCTTCTGACTTCTTGCTTCTTGTTTCTTGTTTCTGATTTTTGACTTTCTCATCTCATTTCCCTCTCTATCTCTTTCAACCTTTTTTTAACTGCTTCCAATGCCGTGCCACCCTTTGTCTTGCGGCTGTTGATGGAGGCCTTGGCGGAGATTGTATTTTTTATGTTGTCCTCAAATTTGCCGGAAAAACCCTTCCATTCCTTTAAAGTCAAATCATCAAGCGCTTTCTTATTTTTAATGCAATAGGCAACAATCCTGCCGACAATACGATGGCTCTCCCTGAATGGAATACCCTTTTTAACAAGATAGTCTGCCGCATCTGTTGCTGTGAGAAAGCCGCCCTTTGTGGCATCAAGCATTCTCTCTTTATTTATTTCCATTGTCTGCAGCATTGGCGAGAAAATTTTAATGCACTCCTTTATCGTGTCTACAGTGTCAAACAGCGCCTCTTTGTCTTCCTGCATGTCTTTGTTGTATGCCAGAGGGAGCGATTTCATCACGGTTAATAATGCCGTGAGATTTCCATAAACCCTGCCTGTCTTGCCCCGCACGAGCTCCGGCACATCGGGGTTTTTCTTCTGCGGCATGATGGATGAGCCGGTTGAAAATGAGTCCGAGAGTTCAACAAAACCAAATTCCTGCGAAGACCACAAAATCAATTCTTCACTGAATCTGGAGAGGTGCATCATCAATATCGCCGCCGCGCTGCAAAACTCTATGCAAAAATCCCTGTCGCTTACGCTGTCAAGGCTGTTGTCCGTTGGCTTTGCAAATCCCAACTCCTTTGCCATAAAGTCTCTGTCTAACGGATACGGACTTCCTGCGAGCGCGCCTGCGCCCAGGGGTATGACATTCACGCGCGCAAGACAATCTGCGAATCGCTCATAATCCCGCTTGAGCATCTCATAATACGCAAGGAGATGATGGCTGAATAAAATCGGCTGCGCCCTCTGAAGATGGGTATAGCCTGGCATTATGCAGTCAATATTTTTCTTTGCAATATTTACCAGAGATTTCTGTAAATCCTTTATTAATCCTTGTGCCTCTTTTATCTCATCCCTTAAATATAGCCTTATATCAAGGGCAACCTGGTCGTTCCTGCTCCTTGCGGTATGCAATTTTCCGCCAACAGGGCCTGTCTTTTCAATAAGCCTCTTTTCAATTGCCATATGGATGTCCTCCAAATCAGGCGTGAATTTAAACCTGCCGGCTTCAATCTCTTTCTCAACCGCCTTTAAACCGGCTATAATCTTATCCGCCTCTTTCTTTGCGATAATCCCAACCTTTGCCAGCATCCTCGCATGTGCAATTGAGCCCATGATGTCATGCTTATAGAGCCGCTTATCAAAAGAGATGGACGCATTAAACTCTTCAACGAGTTTATTTGTTTCTTGCGTAAAACGGCCTGACCAGGGTTTGGATGATGTTTTTTTTCTCATATAAAAATTCCTTTATGGTTTATAGTGTGTAACCTTGCTTTATCAAATAGTCAGCAATTGCGGCAATGAAATTCTCTGCCTCTATGAGAAGTTCCACAGCCTCTTTTTCTGTAACGGTAAAAGTAAACTCATAGTCTCCAATTTGTCGCTTTTCAAAGGCGCGGGTAAGCACTTTGCTAAAATCCTTTTTTAAGATACCGGTTTTTACAAACTGTTCTCCAAATGCCGATATAACTGCCTTATGGCTTGAAAAGGACATCTCTTTGGTAAGAAGCAATGCCTCTACAACATAAAACATGGCGTAGTAAGCGCGGGAAACAGCCGACTCATAATCCTCATCTTCGATGAGAATTTTTGCGGATTTAACATATCTATCTGAACGAGCCAATAAATTTTTAATTTCAGTCATAGAGTTATCCCTTCCGCATGAACATTCAAAAGCAGCGGACTCTTAACTGATTGCATGTAATCTTCAGATGCAGGATAAATGGATATTAGTGTATTATATTTTAGACCCAAATCTGTGATTGTATCCAGCATGTAATCAATTTCACGGCCAGGCACGACATCGCCTTTCAGAACAACAACAACATCAATGTCCGAGTCTGCTCCTGCCTCTCCACTTGCATAAGAACCATAGAGGATGAGGGAGACGAGTCTGTTTTTATAGACCCGTTTCAATTCATGTTTCAATTCATGGAGTATGTTTTCTATATTTTTTTCGCCAAGTTTATTTGTTTCTGTAAATCTGCCTGGCCGGAGTTTGGATGTGTTAGTCTGCTTTTTCATAATAATTAGTTGGCTCTATTTTTTTCTGCCTGCAATGAGCGGATAACAGTTCGAGTGCTTGAGAAGGACGGTGTTTACCTCAAGCACTCTGTTATCTGCCGTTGCGGACATATCTTTTAAATTCAACCCCCTCTATCTCCTGTTCTCCGAATAATCTTCTCTATTTTGAGTTTAAGTTCTGGCACTTTTCCCTTAACAACCGACCATACAATGTCCCAGTTTACCCCAAAGTAAAAATGAATTATTTTATCCCTCATACCGGCAATACTTTTCCAGTCGATATCATCATATTCCCTTTTCATCTCATAAGAAACATTTTTGACTGCTTCGCCAATTATTTCAAGATTCCTTAATACAGCATCCTGTGTTTTGAGGTCTTTCAAAAAATGTTGATAATCCATGTTTCCAATGTAATTCTCAATCCTTTGCATCGCCTCTTTAATATCATTCAAGAAATCTATATCTATTCTTTTAGACATACACAGCATTCCTCTCAATATCTTCTGCAACCTTTCTAATCCTTATACCCCTTATTCCTTCAGGGGTCAGAATCTCCACCTTTCTGCCAAACAAATCTTCAAGATAAAACGCCAAATCCATGAAGTTGTCAAAATTGGGTGTTTCAAATTCGACAATAAAGTCTATGTCACTATTTTCTCTTTGTTCCCCCCTCACAAAAGAGCCAAATAGTCCTATTCGCTTGACCCCATACCTTTTCAATGTGCCTATGCGTTTCTTCAGAGTTTGAATTATTATCTTATCAGTAAGTTTTTTAAGCATGTCTACCCCAACCTCTCCTTTATCATCCCTGCGAGAAGCGGAACCATTATTTCATGGTGGCCTGTGAGGGTATAGCCTCTGCCGCCTTCTTTTGTAGGCCTTCTGACAACATTCGTCAGCGGTCTGTAATGCTGGATAAAGTCCATATTGACTGTTGTAAAGTTTTTTACTTTATATCCAAGATTTCTCACAAGGGTTAGCGCCTTTAGAAAGACCTCTGGCAGAAGCACAGCAGAACCGATATTGAGATACACACCGCCTTCAAGATTAGCCGCGACCCCTGCAAACAATTTAAAATCCCTTAAGCTTCCCTCCCCTGTTGCCCTCCCACCCATCTGGGGGTGGATGTGGATGATATCCGTGCCTATCGCGACATGCACGGTTACCGGCACACCAAGTCTTGCGCCTGCCGCCAGTATGCTTAAATCTCTATACAGATATTTTGAATTATTTATCATCTCTCCAACGGATTTTCCAATACCCCACCCTTTTTTTACACCGCTCTTTATGGCATTATTCAATAGCCTCCCTGTCTCTTCTGCCATGCCGAATTCGCCCTTGTCAATCTCTGCATCAACATCCTCGCTTGTCTTTCCTGCATAGGCAATCTCAAAGTCATGGACAATACATGCGCCGTTCATGGCAACTGCATTGATAATTCCTTGCTCCATTAAATCAATGACAACAGGGCTTAAGCCCACCTTTATCACATGGCCGCCGATGCCCACCGCAACGGTCTTATTCTTTTTGTGGGCTGTCACAATGGAAGATGCAATCTCCTTTAAATTTTCTGCAGCAAGGATATTGGGAAGCGAGTTTAAGAAGTCTTCAAAGGTTTTGCCTTTATGGAATGGTTTTGCAAAATCATTGACACTGACCTTGCTTTTTCTGTTTTTCAGGGAATAGGTTTTGAGTTTGGAAGAAGATATGGGTTTAAACTTCATTCTACATCCTTGCCCATTGCTTGAAAAAGAATATTATCCACCAATTCGCAGATTATATGTCCTGCCGTAATATGCGCCTCCTGAACCCTGGCAGTAACATTGGAATCTACATTCAGGAGTATGTCTGCTATCTTAGCCATCTTGCCGCCGCCCTTGCCGGTCAAACCAATAGTCTTTATTCCCATATCTCTGGCTGCCTTAGCTGCCATAATTATATTCTTTGAGTCGCCGCTTGTGGATATGACCAGCAAAACATCCCCCTCTTTGCCAATCGCCTTTATCTGTTTTGAAAATATCTGCTCGAAGCTGTAATCATTTCCAATGCTGGTGATGATGGAGGCATCTGTAGAAAGGGCAACCGCAGGCAGCGGCGGCCTTTCAATCACAAATCTATTGACAAACTCCGCCGCAAGATGCTGACTATCTGCAGCGCTGCCGCCGTTTCCGCAAATAAGCAGTTTACTGCCTGCCTTGAATGCATCCGCAATAATCTCTGCCGAATGAATGATTAATTGGAGGTTTTGCTTAAAAAATGCCTCTTTTGTCTGGATGCTGTCTTTATAGCTTTTTGTAATGATATCCTTCATCTAAATCTCCAATAAGTTTGAAAAAATAATATACTCTAAAGCAATAGCTGTCAATAATAAAATAGTTGACAACCCCAACACCTTGTTTTAATATCGTAAAAAATAAAACCTCAAACCTGAAGGTTTGAGTTGCAAATACTAACAGGCTGTTGAAAAACTCACTTTCGAGTCATTGCGAGCGTAGCGAAGCAATCTCGCCTCTAAATAAATCAATGAATTAGAGATTGCTTCGGAGATAAATCTCCTCGCAATGACAGCAATAAGACACTTTTTCAACACCCTGCTAATGAGAGCATAATATAGGTTATTGTCTTGCACATCACCAGTTCTGTCATGCCCGAATGTTTCTATCACCGATAGAGACATTCGGGGACGCATCCAGCGTCTTTTAATACGTGCGAAAACATAAAGACTCTGGATTCCCGCTTAAAGCTTGCCCCCGCAAGCAGTAAGCGGGGGATTGCGGGAATGACAAATAGGGGATTGGAAAGCGAACTATTTTATGCTCCCAGTAGTATGTAACTCAAGGTTTAGCCTTGAAAACAAAAAATAAAAAAGGAGACCAAATATGTCAGAAAAGATTTTACATGTTACTGATAAATCATTTGAGCTTGAGGTGCTGAAGTCCGATACTCCTGTGCTTGTGGATTTTTGGGCTACATGGTGCGCGCCGTGCAGGGCCATTGCCCCGATTGTTGAGGAGATGGCGGAGACTTACAACGGCAAGCTCAAGGTGGCAAAGATGAACGTGGATGAAAACCCGTCTACGCCCGGCAAATATGGCGTTAGAGGCATTCCCACTCTTATATTGTTTAAGAAAGGCGAGGTCGTGGATCAGGTGGTCGGGGCTGTGCCTAAAAGTCAGGTGCAGGGGCTTATAGCAAAGGCAGTCAGTTAGAAAAGATTGAGCTTACGCATAAAATCAACAGCTCTCATACCTGTTCGTTATCGGCATCCTTCTGTCTTTGCCCAGCGCCCGCGGCGTGATTTTTACGCCGGGCGGCGACTGGCGGCGTTTATACTCTGACGCATCAACCATCTTGATAACCTTCTTCACCGTCTCTTTATTGAAGCCCATCTCTAAAATTTCTTCAAAGCCCTTATCATCCTCCACATACGCCTTTAAAATGTCGTCTAAAATATCATACGGCGGAAGCGTATCCTGGTCTGTCTGATTGGGTTTCAATTCGGCAGTAGGAGCTTTTGTCAAAACCCTTTCCGGGATTAACACGCAAGTTTTGACTTTATTTCTATATTCCGCCAGTTTATACACCAGCGTCTTGGGCACATCTTTAATAACAGCAAAACCGCCTGCCATGTCTCCATAAAGCGTTGCATAGCCTACGCTCATTTCGCTCTTGTTACCGGTGGTCAGAACAATCCATGTAAATTTATTTGAAATTGCCATGAGGATATTTCCCCTTATCCTTGCCTGGATATTTTCCTCTGTCACATCGGGCCTATTTTTTTTGAAGGCCGGTGAAAGCATCTTTAAATAGCTTTCAAATGTATCTTGTATCGGCGCTGTCAACAATTCAATTCCAAGATTTTTTGCAAGCGCCTCAGCATCTTCTTTGCTTGCCTTTGAAGAATACTGCGACGGCATGAATACCCCTGTTACATTATTTTTACCAATGGCATCCACGGCAATGGCTGCAACAAGAGATGAATCTATGCCGCCGCTCAAGCCGATTACCACATGCCGGAAACCGTTCTTCTTCACATAGTCCCTTGTGCCGAGCGTGAGGGCAGAGTAGACCTCTTTTAGAGGCTCAGGCGATACGATATTGTGCTTTGCTATGTTCTTTTTTCTCTTTACCGCTTTAGTATCATTGAGGGTTATTTCCTTTACCTTGACGCCGTTTTTTTCAAGCGAAAGTTTTTCCTTTCTTCTACGCGGGTCATGGAGACG
>JACPZB010000108.1 GCA_016195725.1 Deltaproteobacteria bacterium
AACCGCTCAATCAAAAATGCAATGGCCTCGTATCCGTTGCCGCCGTGGGCAAAGCCGGTGTGGGTAAGGAAGCCGATAAATGCCTTGTTGATTTGAACCCTTGTGGAATCTTCGGGGCCGTCAGCGCTTACGCCGCCTTTGCATCCCTGCGCAGAGATGGTACCGGGACCGTTGGAGATGATGAGACCCAGAAGCATGGAGAACTCAAAGAGTTCAGCTGCTGTTGGCCTGCGTCCAATGAGGGCAAGGAATGCAACCTCGGTAAAGCTCCACTTCTCTATTATTTCTTTGCCGTTTATGCCGCAGAATTTGTCTTTTTCATGTTTGGAAGAATCAACGCTTGCCGCAACGAATGCCGAAAATATCCTTGAATACCACGGCAGATTGATGATGGTTGACTTTGATATTTTTCTCCGCATCAGGGCTGACCATCCCAATGTCATCCATATCGCAGCGAGAAGCGCATCTGACGAAGGCTTGCCGCCTGCCGCCTCTTTTACAAAATTGATAAATATAGATTTACCTTTCAATTTTTCAATTTGCGTAGATATTGTTCCTGCAAGGTTATCATTTTTTACCGCTCCCTGATTAAAACCTTCAGGGACAGGCTTGAGTAAATCCTTCTGCTCTGTTTTCAGTTCCTTGAAGATGCCGGAATAGTCAAAACTATCTGTCGGGATTTGGAGCTTTGTATGCTGGAAGAGTTCCAGCAAGAGGGATGCGGCATCCATCGCCTTTTTGACCCTTCCCTTGCCCATGATTGCTATTGCAGACGCAAGCGCAGTATTGGGAGAGTTCTCCGCTTCGCGTGCCGCATCAGAAGCGAGAAGCGCGGCATCTCCGTGCATATTCACATAAACGTTGAACGCAAGATTTGCAAGCTCCCTGCCATAAGCGTCGGGATAATCTTTGATAAGTGAGAATACGAGATTTTCTTCCAGCGATTTCTTCGAACAATAGAGCAGGGACACATTGTAAACCTTGGTCAACTGCGTTTTTGCGTCCATCATGGATGCGCCGCTCGCGTCTTTCATGGTCTGTCTCGGATACTGCGCCCCGATCTGCTTAGATATAATCTCTATCTGCTCCGCATAAGGCTCGATGGCCTTTACCACCAGCGTATCCAATTCTTTGGGCAGTTTCAGCCCCTGGCTGTTTCCGAACCAGCACTTGAGCGAAAGGTCTCCCTTTGGCTCAAAATCAGGCTTTATCTTGTTCATTTCCATGACCCTGGTGAGCGCCTCCGGGATATGAGCGATATTTATGACAACCGCTCCCTTCTTGCTGAACACTGGATTTTGCGGCGTGTAAATATCCTTGACCCCGAAATAATCCATGAACCATTTTTCCTTTGCCCGCGCATCATCGCCGGAACCTGCAAGGGAGCCTGCATGACCGCATGCCTTTGTAAGTTTTGCCTTCCACCTTCCGACAACACAGGCAACGGTTGGTTTGCTTATTTCAAGGCCGTGTTCATAATAACCGCCTGGCTCAACATATATTATTGCGCCCTTGCTTCGGTCATCATTGTCAAGGGCATTGAAAAACTCTTTTGGCGCAAAATGGATATAAACATCCTTGCCGCTGGATATAGAGGTTGTTGTGCCCCAGCCTTTGGTTAAAAGATAAGTGGCAATTGTTGTGGTAAAGTTGCCTGAATTGGAAAATATTGTGATGGAGCCTTTGACTAATGATTCTTCCGGCTTATTGCCGCCGAGTGCGCCGCCGATTCTTACTTTATTCCATACATCTGCAGCACCAAGGCAATTGCCGCCGAACACATCAACGCCATTTGTCTGACATATTGCCCGTATAATCCTTGCGTCATGAACAGAGACCTTTTCTGTAAGTATTATTATCTTCTTTAAATCAGGATTATGCCTTACCACTTCGGCAACGCCATCTTTGACGCCTGAAGGGGGAAGATAGATAACTGCTGTATTAAATTTATGCCCGGCAGCCCTCCCTTCTTTGACAGAGTTATAGACAGGGATTGAGCCAAGCTTTGTCTCCAGCGCCTGGCCCGACCTCCCCGGCCCTGTGCCGAACACAACATTGCCGCCTGAATATTCGTGGCTTGTTGGCGTAACGGCCTTGCTCTCGTTGCCAAGTATATTAAGCACACATACTTTGTCTTCTTTTGTCGCTACATCTCTAAGGGAGCTAATCCCAACATAGTATGGAAATTTCTTGACGCCTGATTTGTGCATAGTTAATCTCCTATGAAAATAGGGTCAAGGGTCAAGTAGCAAGGGTCAGCAGTTTTTTTTGACCCTTGACCCATGATCCTTGCCCCGCTCTTTTATATCCCCATCTTCTCCTTCAACATCTTTTTCCCCTCTTTTTCCATCCAATCGTCAACCTTTAGCGCATAATTGACAACCTCTGACATTGCGCTGTCAAAGCCGAAGAAGCGGTAGGGCAGGCCGAGGGATTCCACCGTATCTTTCATATATGCCATGCCCCGTATCAGATTCGGGCCGCCTCTGCCAACAACCACATAGATAGGCTTTGCTCCATAGGTTTGAAAATACCAGCGAAGCGCATCAGCCATTGCACGGAAGGTTTCGTAGATATCCGTATTGTTCGCCTTGCCGCCGATGATGAAAAGTACATTGGATTGGCCGAGCCAATATTTATATACAATCTTTGAAATCTGGAACATCTTGTCGTAAGGTGGATTCCCGCCGAAATCAGAGGATATGCTTGCCCTCTCGCCAAGAAGCTCTGTAACAAGGGCATTCGCGCCGCCGCCAAAGGTGGGCGCGGTGATGGTGCCATTGGGATTTATGACAAACACATCGCTCTGTCCCTGATATGTTCGCAACTGGTTTATCTCCTGCTCAAATTCGGAATAGTCGGAGGCAAAGAGATGTGCCGGTAATTCCAGTCTTTTCCATGCAGGATCATCTATATCAAAAGAGCATTTAAAATCGCATGCCACCGGGACAAGCCTTCCGCCATTATCGGGAGACATGCGTATCGGATTTAATTCAAGGACACTCATCCCATAATTATTGTAAAGGGTCCAGAGCTTGGGAAGATTCTGTACCAGAGGACTTATAATCTCCTTTGGCGCGCCAAGCTCTTCAAGCGCATTGGCAATGTGAAATGATTTAAGCCCTGTGAGCGGGTCAAATGGAATCTCTTTTATTTTATCCTTTGAAAGCTCCTCTATATCAACGCCGCCGTGATGAGTGATGGTCATGGTAGGCGCGCGGAATATCGTAGAGTCCGTTATGGAGAAATAGACTTCATGATTTGCAGGAACACCGCCTTCAAATGTAACACCGTCTGCCTTTGCTGTACCTGAAGGATGCTTTGCAAAATACAGCCTCTCCTTTTCCTTAAGCGCAGTTGCTATATCCGTTGCCTTGCCGATAAGACCGGATTTACCTTTTTTGCCTACGCCGCCTTTGAATATCGGCTTTATAAAGACCTGTCCCTTTTTCTTAATAAGGTCTTTTATCTCGTCAACGCTGGCTTCAGGGCCAAGCACATCCGCGCACGGAAACTCAACCTTCTTTAATAATTTGCCGCCCCATAGTAAACCGGTAAGCTGCATAAATACCTCCAAACATAGGCTATGGGTTATGGGCTATAGGCTATGGGCTTTAGTTTTTACCCGTTGCCTATAGCCTATCGCCTCTTGCCTGTCTTTATTAAATAGCGTCAATGATCGCATTCAAGGTTGCGCTCGGGCGCATTGCCTTTGCCGTCTTTTCCCGATTCGGGTGATAATAGCCGCCGATGTCCTGCGGTTTCCCCTGGCTGGCAGTAAGCTCTCCCAGAATCTTTGCCTCATTCGCAGCAAGCTCTTTTACCGGTTTGGTAAAATGTTTTTGCAGTTCCGCATCCGTGGTTTGCTCAGCCAATGCCTGCGCCCAGTAGAGGGCAAGATAAAAATGGCTTCCCCTGTTATCCAGTTCTCCAACCTTGCGGGCAGGAGACCTGTTGTTATCCAATATCTTGCCATTCGCCTGGTCAAGCGTATCCGCCAGCACCTGAGCCTTTTTATTTTTGAATGTATTTGCCAAATGTTCCAATGACACGCCGAGCGCCAGAAATTCGCCGAGGGAATCCCACCGTAAATACCCTTGTTCCTGAAACTGCTGCACATGTTTCGGCGCCGAGCCGCCCGCGCCTGTCTCGAAAAGCCCGCCGCCGTTCATGAGCGGAACGATGGAGAGCATCTTTGCGCTGGTGCCGAGTTCCAGAATCGGAAACAGGTCTGTGAGATAATCTCGCAGCACATTGCCGGTAACCGAAATCGTGTCCTTCCCCGCTCTGATGCGTTCCAGCGAAAAGCGCGTGGCTTCCACAGGAGACATGATTTTGATGTCCAGACCTTTGGTGTCGTGATTCTTCAGGTAGCGATTGACTTTTTCTATGATTTGAACATCGTGCGCCCTGTTTTTGTCTAACCAGAAAACAGCAGGCGCGCCGGTTGCCCTCGCCCTTGTGACCGCAAGTTTCACCCAATCCTGTATTGGCGCGTCTTTTGTCTGGCATGCGCGGAAGATGTCGCCCTCTTCCACGTTCTGTTCAAGCAAAGTTTTGCCCGAAGCGTCAACTACGCGGATTGTTCCGTTTCCAGGGGCTTTGAATGTCTTGTCGTGAGAACCGTATTCCTCTGCCTTTTGCGCCATAAGGCCGACATTGGGAACGCTCCCCATTGTCCCCGGGTCAAAGGCGCCATTTTTTTTGCAATCATCTATGACCACCTGATATACGCCCGCATAGCTTCTGTCAGGTATCACTGCCTTGGTATCGTGAAGTTTGCTGTCAGGCCCCCACATTTTTCCGCCTTCACGAATCATGGGAGGCATGGATGCATCGATAATCACATCGCTCGGCACATGCAGATTGGTGATTCCTTTTTCCGAGTTCACCATCGCCGGTTCGGGACGATTCTTATAACATGTTTTGATGTCCGCTTCTATCGCTGCCCTCTTATCTTCCTGCAGCTTTGCGATCTTCGCGTAAAGGTCGCCCAGACCATTGTTCACATCAACGCCGAGCTCTTTTATCTCAGCCGCATGTTTTTCAAATACATCTTTGAAGAAAACGGAAACCGCGTGGCCGAACATGATAGGGTCAGAGACCTTCATCATCGTGGCCTTGAGGTGGAGAGAAAACAGCACGCCTTTCTTTTTTGCATCCTCTATCTGCTCTTCAAAAAATTTCCTAAGGGCTTTGCGGCTCATAACTGCTGCATCAATGACCTCGCCGGCCTTTAGTGTCGTCTTTTCTTTCAGCACCCTGATCTTTCCATCCTGACCCACAAACTCGATCCTTACGGGTCCTGCTTCGGCAACGGTTACGGATTTTTCACTGCCGTAAAAATCGCCGCCGCTCATGGACACCACATGGGTCTTGGAGTCCGCGCTCCACACGCCCATTTTGTGAGGGTTCTTTTTTGCGTAATTTTTCACCGAGGCCGACGCCCTGCGATCCGAATTGCCTTCTCTCAAAACAGGATTGACCGCACTTCCGAGAACCTTGCCGTATCTGGTTTTTATTTCTTTCTCGGCATCGTTTTTCGGCTCCTCAGGATAGTCAGGCACTTTATAGCCCTGCGATTGAAGTTCTTTTATTGCAGCCTTCAACTGCGGGATGGATGCGCTGATATTCGGCAGCTTTATGATATTGGCCTCCGGCGTCAGCGTAAGTTTGCCCAACGCAGTCAGCTCATCGGGTATCCTTTGGCTCTCCGTTAGGTTTTCGGGAAAGTTTGCGATGATCCTTCCTGCGAGAGATATATCCCTTAATTCAACATCAATGCCGGCAGTCTTCGTGAACGCCTTGACGATAGGGAGTAAGGAATAAGTCGCCAGCGCGGGCGCTTCGTCAGTTGCAGTATACATAATCTTCATGGACATATATTCCTCCTGCTTGTCTTCTAAATAAGCACTACGATATTACGGCATCTGTATCAGCTGAAAAGCATAGCTGATTTTTGCCGCATTTATTGGCATTTTTTGAGGCATTGACTAAACCAAATTTTCCGGTTTTTGTCAAGCATCTTGTGCGGCATAAAAAAACCGCCTGAGCTGTGAAATAGCATGGCTTTTGCCAAACTCTTTCTGCCCAGACGGTCGGTGCAGCTTCCGTATCTTCTGCTCTCCCCCACACATCAAAGTTTTTGGTATGGGAATTTATTCCGTCAGTTGCGGAAGACCTTCTTTAAATTTTAAAAATAAGATGGGTAATTTCTATATATTAAGAAAATGCGCATTGCCAAACAATTTTTATTGCTGGCTGGCAATTAAAAATAGCGGTCTTAAAAATCTAACAATAGAGGGTATTTTTGCATGTCAGCACCTGCTCTTCCCTTGTTCCGCTTCTGTAAACCGTGATGCCTTTGCAGCCGAGCTGATATGCCATAAGATACGCCTTCTTTACATCTGCTGACGTTGCCTCTGGAGGAAAATTTATGGTCTTGCTCACAGCATTGTCCGTATGTTTTTGAAAAACTGCTTGCATTCTGACATGGTGTTCGGGCAATATCTGGAATGCCGTGACAAATATTTTTTTTATATGCTCAGGCACATCATTTCTTTGATTCAGGTCTCCGCCCTTTGCAATGTAATCCATCAGTTCATCGCGGTAAAACCCCTCTTCCTTTGCAATCTCTGACAGCAAAGGATGCAGTTCAGGAAGCTGCAGCCCATTTAAAACTTGACGAGTGTAACTCAATGAGTATATCGGCTCTATGCCGCTGCTGCACCCTGCTATTATGCTCAAGGTGCCTGTGGGCGCAATAGTGATTGCAGTAGCGTTTCTCACTGGTCTTGCGCCTGTTTTGTCAAATATACTCCCTTTGATATTGGGAAACGACCCTCGTTCCTCTGCCAATTCCATTGAAGCCTCCCATGCAACGCCTTTAATAAACTGCATCAGGCCTTCCCCAATCTTGAACGCCTTTTCAGAGTCATAAGGAACCCTCATCTTTACCAGCATATCCGCAAAGCCCATAACTCCGAGCCCTATCTTGCGGTT
The DNA here is from genome assembly GCA_016195725.1 of Deltaproteobacteria bacterium. GTDB lineage: Bacteria > Desulfobacterota > GWC2-55-46 > UBA9637 > UBA9637 > UBA10170. The sequence goes on from JACPZB010000108.1 coordinate 7,003, forward strand.
CCCCTTTGCCATACGCTCTATATCAGGCAAAGGGTATTTATTTATATCTATCACATTGTCAAGAAACCTTATACCAAGTCTGACCGTCCTTTCCAATTTTCTATAATCAATCTCATCAAGCCCTTGAGCCTTGACCCTTGACCCTTGACCCTCTTTTTTTATCATTTTTGCCAGATTGATGGAGCCGAGATTGCATGGTTCATAGGGAAGAAGGGGCTGCTCTCCGCATGGGTTAGTTGCCTCCATCTGCCCAAGCTGGGGCGTTGGGTTGGCTTGATTTATCCTGTCTATAAAAAGTATGCCCGGCTCCCCGCCCTTCCATGCAGACTCTACAATAAGGTCAAATATCTCTCTTGCCCGGGCATAGCTTACAATTTCCTGCGTCCTCGGATTTATAAGCGGATACTCTTTATCTTCTTCCACTGTATTCATAAATGCGTCTGTTACTGCAACTGATATATTGAAGTTTGTAAGTTCAGCAGGATCATTCTTTACGATTACAAAATCAACAATATCAGGGTGATCCACCCGCAGCACCCCCATATTTGCGCCCCTCCTTGTGCCGCCCTGTTTTATCACCTCAGTCGCAGTATTAAAAACTTTCATAAATGATACAGGCCCGCTGGCTGCCCCGCTTGTTGAACCAACAATATCACCCTTTGGCCTTAGCCTGGAAAATGCAAAGCCAGTGCCGCCACCACTTTGATGGATTATAGCGGTTTCCTTTACAGCATCAAATATAGAATCAAGAGAATCCTCTACCGGCAGGACAAAACAGGCAGCTAATTGCTGTAATCTTCTGCCTGCATTCATAAGGGTCGGGGAATTAGGAAGGAATTCAAGGTTTGTCATCGCCTCAAAAAAATCATTTTCTATTTTTTTTATATCGGCATCTGGATTGTATAAGGCCTCTGCCGTGGATATGTTCTGGCTTACCCTTCTAAACATATCATCCGGGGTCTCTATGACAACACCTTTCATATCTTTTTTTAAATAACGTCTCTGAAGCACAACAAGGGCATTATGAGTTAAATTAAGCGCCATATATATTATTGATTACCCAAATTTTAGAATGCGATTACACAAAAATGTCATTGCGAGCCGAAGGCGCAGCAATCTTTTGGGGATTGCACGGTCGCTTACGCTTCCTCGTAATGACAACAAAGTTGCCATCTGTGCAATCGTTTCATCTCCTTTCACTTTATCTCTATTATTGCTTCGTCTTTCTCTACCCTGCGTGGCGGCAAGGGACTGTGGGCAGGATAACCCACAGGGACTATCGCCACAGGCCGCAGATTGGAGGACATATCCATTATCCTTGCAATGCCATCTTCATGAAAGGCGCCAACCCAGACGCTTGCCAATCCAAGCGAACAGGCTGCCAACATCATATTCTCTATACTGCAGGCTACATCCTGCAAACAGTAGAGTTCTGCGCCTCTTTTACCATAATGCCTTCCTATCAGCAAATCCGCGCATGCAACCACTACCAAAGGGGCCTGTGCTATAAATGTCTGGTGCAGGGCCGCATCCACAATCTGTTTCTTTATATCACTATTGAAAACAAAATAAAACCGCCTGCTCTGGAGATTTCCTGCGCTCGGCGCCCAAATAAGAGAATCCTTTAACGCCTCAACAGCCTCCTCAGGTATTTCCTTATCCAAAAACCGTCTGATGCTTCTCCGATTTTTTATGGCAGTCATGACATCCATAGTAAATACAGCCTAAAAGTTTTTTACCTGTAGGCGCTTAGGCTTTTAGACTGTTTTTTCAATTCTATCAGGATATTATATGATGTGCAACAATGTAGCAATAAATCAGTCAGTATGCTATAAGTCTCTTGCTATGCTTCGTATTATTACCTGCACAAAGGAAGGCGAATTAAAAGAGCCTCCTGTTGAAAAACTTCCGGAATTACTTACACATAAGGACAGCCTTGTATGGGCAGACCTTTATAATCCTACAGATCGTGAGACCAAAATACTTACCGATGTGTTTAAATTCCATCTCCTTGCTGTAGAAGATTGTCTCGCAACAGTACCCAATCCAAAGATAGACGACTACGGCGAATATCTTTACATGGTAATCCACGGCATCAATGCAGAGACCCTTAAAAGGGACGAGCTTGAAACCCACGACCTGGATATCTTCTTAGGAAAGAACTATCTTGTTACATTTCACAAAGGCTATTTTAGAAGTATTGAGTCTGTCATGGAGCGATGTAAAAAGAACTGCTCCCTCATGCAGAAAGACCCTGAGTTTCTCATGCACAAGATTATCGACGCCCTCGTTGACAACTATCTGCCGATAATAGACGACCTTGGAGAAAAGGTGGACGAATTAGAAAAAGAGATATTTGCAAAACCAAACCAGAAGGTTCTAAACAAACTCTTTACACTTAAAAAAGATATACTCTATTTACGACGGATTATTCACCCCCAAAGAGAGATACTAAGAACCATAAGCGGCGGCGAGCATAAGCAGGTATGTTTTGAATGCAGCCTTCATTTTAAAGATGTATATGACCATTTATTCATGATTTCAGAACTCATAGAATCGTATCGCGATGCGATAAGCGGCGCAATGGAGGCCTATTTGTCCGTTGTTTCAAATAGGCTTAACGAAGTCATGAAGGTCTTAACCGTCATTGCAACAATTCTAATGCCTCTCACACTCATTACCGGCATCTTTGGAATGAACTTTGATCACATGCCTTTCCTGAAATCGCCATACGGCTTTTCTGCCACAATGATACTCATGGGACTCATCGCCTTAGTGATGTTATGGCTTTTTAAAAGAAAGGGCTGGTGGTAAAAAACCAGTTATCAGTTGCCAGTTATCAGAAAAGCAAAAAGTTGGCAACAAAACAAATTTCCTTTGACAAACTTTTTTCTACTTGCAATAATTGCTCCTATCCTCATTATTGGACACTACCTACAATGAATAATCAAAAATCTGCCCGCCCAATCTATGGGCTGATATCTATCAATACACTGACGAACAAGGCATTCTATCGTTTACGTTTACAGATGACGCAACAACTGTACCTGAACAATATAGATCAAAAACTGAAGTAAAAAAAGAGAAAATAAACGTAGTGAGAAACCTCCTTTAATAGATGCGCCTTTTCAACATTCAGCAGCAACCTGCAAATACTAAAATGAGAAGGCATAAGTCAACATATCGACAATGGAAGGGGTTAGAAGACTAATTTTTTATTGATAATCAGCTTGGCAGCAGCGTATCTTGACAAGCTGTTTGCTGAATCTGCTTATTAGGTGCTTTTCATATGTCAAAAAATCTGTAGAAGATACACCAAGACTCGTGGGGTAAAAGGAAAACGCAAATCGCAGATGAAATTAGAAAATAGAAACCTGCAAAATACTCCGTTACATGAAATCCATAAGGAACTGAATGCCAGGCTGGTTCCGTTTGCAGGCTGGGAGATGCCTGTGCAGTATGCTGGTGTAATAGAGGAGCATCTTGCTGTCCGCAAAACCTGCGGCCTCTTTGATGTAAGCCATATGGGTGAAATAGAGGTGTCTGGCATAAAGGCCATGGAAGCGGTTCAAGCTATAACAACCAATGATGCCTATCAACTCAAGGATGGTCAGGTACAGTATACTTTTCTATGCTATCCAAACGGCGGCGTAGTTGATGATGCAACTCTCTATAAACTCAGTGATACAAGGTATATGTTCTGCGTCAATGCATCAAATACAGAAAAGGATTTTAACTGGATAGAAGAGAATGCAGGACATGTTGCAGAGGTAAAAAATGTCAGTAATTATTTTGGCCAGGTTGCTATTCAAGGACCTTTATCAGAGGAAGTTTTACAAAATACTTGCAATCTTGATTTATCTTTAATAAGGTATTATCATTTTGCAGAAGGAAAGGTTGCAGATATAGATGCGGTTGTATCAAGGACAGGCTATACGGGTGAAGACGGTTTTGAGATTTATATGCCCTGGGATAAGACAGCCGATGTCTGGCAGAGATTGATGGAGGCAGGCATCAAATTCGGCATAAAGCCGATTGGCCTTGGGGCAAGGGACACATTAAGGTTAGAGATGGGCTTCCCCTTATATGGAAATGAACTGAATGAAAACACAACCCCCCTTGAAGCAGGCTTGCATAAATTTGTAAAATTGACTAAGCAACACTTTATTGGCAAAGATGCGTTGGTAAAACAGGTAAAAGAAGGCATCAAGAAAAGCCTCGTTGGCCTTGAAATGATTGAATCTGGCATACCACGCAGCCATTATAAAATCCTCCTCAAAGATAAAACTATCGGAGAAATAACAAGCGGGACGATGTCCCCTTCTCTTGACAAGGCCATTGGGATGGGTTATGTAGAAACTGCTTTTTCACATATAGGAACAGAATTGGGAGTTGCAATAAGAAATAAAACTGCAACTGCAAGGATTACAAAAATTCCATTTTATCCCGTTAGAAGGCCTCAACAACATCATAGTTATATGATTCTGAAGGATTAGATTTCTTCATTAAACCTTCTAACAGGATTTATACCAAAAAATAAGAAAAGTAGCAACAAGCTACAATTCATAAAGGAAAAGAAAGGAGAACCAAGTATGGAATTTCCAAAAGACATAAAATATACCAAGGAGCATGAATGGGTAAGGGTAGAAGGAAATATTGCTACCGTAGGAATTACTGACTATGCCCAGGACTCTCTTGGAGATGTCGTTTACCTCGAACTTCCGTCCGATGGAACAGCTGTGACAAAGGATGAGACATTTGGCGTAGTCGAGTCAGTCAAGGCAGTATCTGATCTTTATTCCCCGATAGGCGGAACGGTCATAGAGATAAACGACGCCCTTATCGATAATCCGGAGGTTATAAACGACGACCCTTACGGTGATGCCTGGATGTTAAAAGTGGAAATGAACAATCATGGAGAACTTGAAGACCTGCTGACAGCCGATGAATATAAAAAGTATGTGGAGGAGGAGAAGTAGTAGACAGTAGAAAGGAAAAAGAAACTCCTTCCTGCTGTTGTCTACTGTCTACTGTCTACTGTTTATGTCTTACATCCCCCATACTGAAAAAGACATCCAGGAGATGCTGGACGCTGTCGGCGTTGCGTCTGTAGAAGAACTGTTCAAGCCCATCCCTGACAATCTGAGACTGAAAAAACCGCTAAACCTGCCTGCCTCGCTTTCCGAACAGGAGTTGCATCAGAAGCTATCGGCCCTCGGCAAAAAGAATGCGACGGTTGACGAATATATATCATTCTTGGGCGCAGGCGCGTATCATCATTACATCCCCAGCGTGGTGAATCATCTCATCTTGCGCTCTGAGTTTTATACAGCCTACACGCCATACCAGCCTGAAATAAGTCAAGGCACGCTTCAGGCCATATTTGAATATCAGACCCTCATCTGCCAGCTTACCGGTATGGAGGTGGCAAATGCCTCTATGTATGACGGCGCATCCGCAACTGCCGAGGCGGTTTTAATGGCAAGGCGGATTACGAACAGGGCAAAGGTTATACTAAACGCCGCGCTTCACCCTGAATATCGTGAGGTGGTTAAAACATATCTTTCAGGAAACAGAGACAATATAAAGGAAGTCTTTTACTGCACAGAAACAGGCAGGACGCTGCCTGACGCAATAGAAAAATTGCTGGATAAAGATACCTCCTGTGTTGTTATTCAAAGCCCGAATTTCTTCGGCTCAATCGAAGACATCAAAACCATTTCAGAGGTTGTTCATAAAAATAACAGCATACTGATTGTTGCCATAACCGAGCCTATATCCCTCGGCCTTCTGAAACCGCCCGGAGAGCTTGGCGCAGATATTGTAGTAGGCGAAGGTCAGGCATTCGGCAACGGTCTGAATTTCGGCGGCCCGTATCTCGGATTTTTTGCAACCCTTGAAAAATATCTCCGGCAAATGCCCGGAAGGCTTGTGGGAGAGACCGTTGATAAGAATGGAAAGCGCGGCTATATCCTCACCATGGCTACAAGGGAACAACATATAAGACGAGAAAAGGCCACATCAAACATCTGCACTAATGAGGGGCTTTGCGCCCTATCAGCAGCAATCTATCTTACCGCCATCGGAAAAAACGGTTTGATGGAATTGGCAAGGCTGAACTTATCCAAGGCAGAGTATTTGAAAAATGGCCTTGCAAATATAAAAGGTATCAAGCCTGCATTTACTGCTCCGACTTTTAATGAATTTGTCATAGAGGTTGAAAAAGAACCTGATGCCGTATTGAAAGTGCTTCTCAAAAAGGGTATTATTGCAGGATTGCCTTTAAAGAAATTTTACTCCGAACTTTCACGGCATATCCTTCTTTGCGCAACAGAAATGAACAGCAAAGAAGAAATGGATGAATTGGCGGATGGATTGGGGAAGGTAATGGCATAGGTAGGCAGAGCCCACCCTTGGCTCTTAGAAATAAAAAAGTCTCTCATAGATAAGGATACAACACAATGAAGGAACCTCTCATATTTGAAAAAAGCGCAGACAAAAGAAAAGGTGTATCCATACCGAAATCTGACTGCCCGGAGCTCAATCCGCAGGCGGTTATCCCGAAGGATTTTTTAAGGGATGATATAAAAGGATTCCCGGAGGTTTCCGAGATTGACGCGGTGCGCCATTTTACGCGGCTTTCGCAAAGGAACTTTGGCGTTGATTCAGGTTTTTATCCGCTCGGCTCATGCACCATGAAATACAATCCCAAGATAAATGAAGATACGGCGCGGCTTGCGGGATTTTCCAAGGCTCATCCGTATCAGTCCGATGAGCTGAGTCAGGGCGCATTGCAGCTTATGTATGAGCTGGAGGGATTTCTGTGTGAGATAAGCGGCATGGATGCGGTAACGCTCCAGCCTGCCGCGGGCGCGCACGGAGAGCTGTGCGGTATGCTTGCGATTGCCGCATATTTCAAGGAAAAAGGGAAACCGAGAAAAAAGGTGATAATCCCTGATACAGCGCATGGCACAAACCCTGCATCCTCTCATCTTGCCGGTTTTTCCGTTGTGCCGATAAAAGAAGAAAACGGCGGGGTGATAACGCCGGATTCTGTGGCAGCGGTCATGAATGAGGACACTGCTGCGCTGATGCTCACCAATCCCAACACCCTCGGACTTTTTGAGCGGAATATAAAAGAGATTGCGGACATCGTACATAAAAAAGGGGGATTCATTTATTGCGACGGCGCAAACCTGAATGCGCTCATGGGCATAGCAAAACTCGGAGACATGGGTGTTGATGTAATCCAGTTTAATCTGCATAAAACATTTTCAACGCCGCACGGCGGAGGCGGTCCGGGCAGCGGGCCTGTGGGCGTAAAAAACCCCCTTGAACCGTTCCTGCCGAAACCAAGGATAATAAAAAAAGGCAAAAGATTCAACCTTGATTATAACAGACCAAAAAGCATAGGGAGGCTTAAAGCATTTTACGGCAACTTTGCAATTATGGTGAGGGCATACAGCTACATCAGGGCGATGGGGCCTGACGGATTGAAAAAGGCGAGCGAGATGGCGGTGCTGAACGCCAATTATATAAAAGAAAAATTAAAAGGCCGCTATCATCTTGCATACAACCAGACCTGTATGCACGAGTGCGTGTTCTCGGATAAATTGCAGTCTGAAAAGGATGTGCATATTCTGGATATTGCCAAGAGACTTATGGACTACGGTTTTCATCCGCCGACAATCTATTTCCCGCTCATCGTGTCCGGCGCGCTTATGATAGAGCCGACAGAGACCGAGACCAAAGAGACTCTAGACGGATTTATTGACGCAATGCTCAAGATTGCGGATGAGGCGCAGGAAAACCCAGCTCTGGTAAAAAATGCACCGCATACGACACGGCTCGGAAGGCTTGACGAGACAAGGGCTGCGAGAAATCCGGTGTTGAGATGGAAGGGGTAAAGGAGGTTTTTACATGGACAGAAACTTAGCCATAGAGGTTGTAAGGGTTACAGAGGCTGCGGCGCTCTCCAGCGCGCGGCTTATGGGCAGGGGCGACGAAAAGGCCGCTGACCAGGCAGCGGTGGATGCCATGAGGAAAGCGCTCAATTCCATCAAGATGTGCGGCACAGTGGTCATAGGCGAAGGGGAGCGGGATGAGGCGCCCATGCTCTACATCGGAGAAAAGGTGGGATGCGGAGGTAACAACTCATCCGCAATAGACATTGCGCTTGACCCGCTGGAAGGAACAACCCTCACCGCAACAGGCGGACCGAATGCGCTCGCAGTCATAGCCATTGCGCAGAAAGGGAATTTCCTACATGCCCCTGATACCTACATGGAAAAAATCGCTGTGGGCCCCGGCGCAAAAGGGGCAATTGATCTGAATAAGACGCCGACTCAAAATTTACGAAATATCGCAGACGCCAAGAAGATGAATCTTGAAGACCTTACCGTGATAATATTGAACCGGCCAAGACATCAAGCCCTGATAGACGAGGTGAGGAAATCGGGAGCGAGGATAAAACTTATCCCGGACGGCGATGTGTCCGCTGCCATTGCCACGGCAAAAGAAGAGAGCGGCGTGGATGTGCTTATGGGCATCGGCGGAGCGCCTGAAGGGGTCATTGCAGCCGCAGCCCTGCGGTGTGTTGGCGGCGATATGCAGGGAAGGCTCAAGCCGAGAAATGATGATGAAATAGCACGGGCCAAAAAGATGGGCATAAAGGATATAAACAAGGTTTATAAAATAGACGAGCTTGCCGCAGATGATGTTATGTTTGCTGCCACAGGAGTTACCGACGGCGATTTTCTGAGGGGTGTAAGATTTTTTGGCGGCGGTGCAGAGACCCATTCTGTTGTGATGCGGTCAAAGACAAGAACAATCCGATACATTACCGCAACACACTACTTTGAGCATAAGCCGCATTATTAAAGAAAAGGTCCAATTATGAAATATGCAGTTTTCTTAGGATTCTTCATTCTGTATCTCTCATTCTTACCATTGCCTTATGCCTCCGAGCCACCTGATGGCCGTGAACTATATTTCTACCTGGTGCAGCCAGTGCCATGGCGTTGAGGGTAAAGGGGATGGGGTAAATTCTACGCCTGACATGCTGGTAAATCCCAGGGACCATACTGACGCTGCATTTATGTCCACACGGACAGATAAACAATTAGAAGAGGTAATACGACATGGGGGAATCAGCGCAAGTAAGTCTGCCATTATGCCGCCATGGGAAGCTACTCTTCAAAACGAAGAGATAAAGGCCTTAATTGTTTATCTGAGGAAACTCTGCAATTGTAAATTTGAAGGTGTTGTATCTGATGAAAAGCTCAAAAAAATCTCTCCTGGATTTAAATAGTATGTATTTTAGAAGACATAGTAAAATAACAGGTAAGGTTATCTCAATTTTAATTCTTATCTTGCCAGTATTGCTTCTCTATAATGAAGAGGTTTATGCAGATGCATGCAAAGACTGTCATACAAACCCTAAATATAGAAAAGAAGATGTAACAAGACTTAAAGAATGTCTTACCTGTCACGGCAGCGCTGGCCATCCCTATAAGCAAATAACTGGCACAGTAGAGGCAGCAGAAATATCTGCCTCACAAAAAGCTGCAGCTTCGGGCCAATCCAGAACACCAGATATCAAGGATATGGTATTAATACCAGAAGGTGAATTTGTTATGGGCACAGACGACAGGCTGAAAGACGAAAAACCTGAACATGTGGTCTATTTGAATGCATTCTTTATAGACAGATTTGAAGTCACCAATGAAGGGTATAGGAAGTTTGTTGATGCTACAGGTCATAAGGCTCCAGATAGTTGGAAAAATAATAATTACCCTTCTGGGAAAGGAAAACACCCTGTAATATTCGTAGACTGGAATGATGCAGATGCATATTGCGAATGGGCAGGGAAAAAACTGCCAACAGAAGAGAAATGGGAAAAGGCTGCCAGAGGACCTAAAGGGAATCAATATCCTTGGGGAAATGAATATGACGAAAATAAGACAAACCTTACGAAAGGAACTACTATGCCGGTCGGAAGTTATGAGACTGACAAGAGTTACTATGGCGTTTATGATATGGGTGGAAATGTGATGGAATGGATAGATGCATGGTATGAACCGTATCCAGGAAGCAAAACCGAGAATAAAGATTTTGGCAAACAGTATAGGATACTGCGCGGCGGCACTGGAAGTGTTTCAGGCCATTATACTATGGGTAAGATATTTGCCCGCTCTTCATTCAGGCACTACTACCTCCCTGGTGGAGCAGGAGACGATGGCGGTATTAGATGCGCAAAATCTTTTGAGAATAAATAGGTATTGAATTGAACAACTTAGATACAAATAAAATTTTTAGCTTCGTATGGTTGATAGCTATGATAGCTATATTCATCTTATTGGGCTGCAACAAGCAACCAAAAGATATGGTCTTAGTTCCAGAAGGCGAATTTATTATGGGAAGCAATATCGGAGCCCAGGATGAAGGCCCTGAAAAAAAGGTCTTCTTAAAAGCCTTTTACATGGATAAATCTGAGGTAACAAATGAAACTTATAGGCAGTTTGTTAAAGAAACAAAGCATAGAGAGCCAAAAAATTGGACTGTCTATGGTTACAAAGAAGAGGAGAAAGACCATCCTGCAGTTTTTGTAGATTATACTGATGCAGCAGAATACTGCAAATGGCGAGGCAAACGGCTTCCTACAGAAGAAGAGTGGGAAAAGGCAGCCCGAGGCACAGACGGCCGCATATATCCATGGGGTAACAAATTTGACTCAAGTAAGGCAAACACCAGCCTTTCAGGTATAGTAGGCACAACAAAAGTGGGGGCATATAAAGATAGCACAAGCCCGTATGGCCTCTATGATATGGCCGGAAATGTATGGGAATGGACAGATTCCAATTACAATGAAAGCAGGAAAGTGGTACGGGGCGGCTCGTGGGGTTTGAGCCACAGATTTGCCAGAGCTTTTACTATGATTGCTTATAAGCCTGACACAAGGATAAACAATCTTGGTTTTAGATGTGCTAAGGATGTTTAAGCTGTTTGGCTGATGGTTCGACAGGCTCACCATAACATTGTCACCCTGAGCCTGCCGAAGGGTCACTCCGCAGCTTTGCCGCCATACTCCCCACATATTTAACCAGTTTATCCAGCCCTTCCCCTGTTGCTGCGGATATAGGGAAAACCGGCATATCTTTTGACTTAAAAAATTTTAGCAGTATAGGCAGCCTTTCTCTCGCCTCTGTAATATCAACCTTATTGAGAGCGATAGTCTGCGGCTTTTTTGCCATATCAGGGTTAAAGGCCTTAAGCTCTTTATTTATTATCTCAAAATCTCTTATAGGGTCTCGGCCTGTCTGTGGAGCAATATCTATGAGATGGATAAAGAGGCTTGTCCTTTCAATATGTTTTAAAAATTTTATGCCGAGGCCCTTCCCCGTATGCGCGCCTTCTATAAGCCCCGGTATATCCGCGACAACGAAATTCTGATGCTCTCCGAATTTTACAACACCGAGATGAGGTTGTAACGTGGTAAAAGGGTAGTCGGCTATCTTTGGTTTTGCTGCTGATATGTGGGATATAAGGGTGGATTTTCCGGCATTGGGAAAACCTATTATACCTACATCTGCTAAAAGCTTTAATTCTAAATTAAGCCATCTTTCTTGACCCTTCTCACCCGGCTGGGCAAACTGAGGGGCCTGGTAGGTTGAGGAGGTAAAAAAGGCATTGCCCTTGCCTCCCCTTCCCCCCTTTGCAATGATAATCTTTTGACCGTCTACGGTTACATCTTCGATGATCTCAGCTGTCTCCGCATCTTTTAGAACCGTTCCTACCGGAACACGTATGATAATGTTCTCTCCATCTTTGCCAGTACAATTACTCCCCTGGCCGTGATCTCCCCTTTCTGCTATATAGTGCTTTTTATATTTAAAATCCAGCAGACTCGTTAGCCCATCATCAGCAATAATAGTTACATCGCCGCCCTTGCCGCCGTCCCCGCCATCAGGTCCGCCCTTTGGGATATACTTCTCCCTTCGGAAGCTGATACACCCTCTGCCTCCGTCACCTGCCTTAATATAGATTTTTGCCTCATCAATGAATTTCATCTTTATTAAGTTAAGAAAAATAAAAAGGCGAGAGACTTAAAGATTATTACTTTTAGTCCTCGCCTTAAACATAAGATTTAAAATACTATTCAGATTCCAAACCAACCTTAACGGTCTTATCTTAAAACATATTACACCGGTAAAATATTTACCTGCTTCCTATTGCCCCTATCTTCATATTGGACAACGCCAGTAATCTTTGCATAAAGGGTATAATCCTTTCCCAGCCCTACATTCTGACCAGGATAAATCCTTGTTCCTACCTGACGAACAAGTATGCTTCCAGCGGAAACAACCTGCCCTCCATATCTTTTTACACCACGTCTTTGACCGTTACTATCTCTGCCGTTTCTAGAACTCCCGCCTGCCTTTTTATGAGCCATCCTTTCCTCCCTGTCTTAGGAAGCAGGTGGTAAAAAACAGGAGGTGGAAAAAACTTTTCTCCACATCCCACATTCCCACATCCTAATTTATTATGCCTTTATCTCTTTTATCTTAATACTGGTAAAGTTTTGTCTATGGCCAATTTTCTTATGAAATCCTTTTCGCCTCTTCATTTTGAATGCGATAACCTTTTTGGATTTACCCTGTTCAAGAATCTCTGCAACAACTCTGGTATTGGCGAGGGTCGGCCGGCCTACCTTTACTTCCTTATCGGTTCCCACCAGTAATACATCATTAAATTCTATCTTGCTACCTACATCGCCAGAAAGCTTTTCTACCTTTACCACATCGCCTTCTGAAATAGTCTCTTGCTTCCCACCTGTCTTTATTACTGCGTACATATTTCTATCCTCCACTTATTCTATCAATTAATATATATGTCGTTACAAACCGCTATTCCCCAAAATTAAAAAACCCTGCATTCTCTATCCTCACACATGCAGGGGTCAAAATCAACCGCACTACTTATTTAGAAATTATACCGCAACAGATAAATAGTTCTTATTACCTCTGTCTTCTCATCGCGTTTATCTTTCATGACATCAGTTCTTATTTCAGGGACATTTAAGCTTACCTTATCGCCTTCTATTTCTGCTACCGCCTTAGTAGCACTTGCCAATCCAATAGCAGTGCCTGCTATGATGCCGCCTCCTGCACCATAAGCTACATAGTTCCAATGATTTTCCGGCTTGTCGCTCAGTAGCATAAATCCCACACCTATCAATGCACCAACAGCACCGCCATACACTGCGTCCATAAATACATTTTTCATTATTGTAGTATCTTCAGCCGCAAAAACACGTTTAGGCATCACAGGAACTATAAGAAACAGCATAAGAAACAGTATGGTTAATCTTTTCGCCATTTATATACCTTTCATGTTGTATGTCTTACCTTGGAAGATTATAGTGGTATTTATAATATTTGTCAAGAAAATCTTTAGAATCTTGACTTTTTATAATGAAGACAGAATACTTTACCAAGACTGCAAATCTGTTTAAATTGCTTGGACTTTTTAATGTTTTTTTGATAGACTTTGTAACTATAATAGCAACTAACAAAACTGTAACACAGCTACCGAAGTAGCCGGAAAACAATCAAAAATTATTATTCGTAACGAGTTTGTAATTCTATCACAAGGTCATTTATGATGCTGGAAAAATATTTCTGTATGCTTTTTTTTGGTTTGTTTTTTTTAACAACATCAAACCTTCCGGCTGCAACAATTTATGTTCCTGATAACTACAAAACAATAGAGGAGGCAGTAAAAAATGCCTCCTCAAATGATACAATAATCGTCCATGAAGGACATTACACCGAAAATGTTGTTATTACAAAATCGATTACTATAGAATCTACGAAAGGCCCTGAGGTTTCCATTATCCATGCATCTGTTCAAGATGAACCGGTAATTAAAATAAGCAATGTCAATGAGGTAGCTATCACTGGTTTTACCGTCACCGGCTCTCTGTTTGCGGGTATTTATATCCACAATTCCAATAACGGGCAATTCTATAACAATAAAAGTGAAAATAACGGCAGTGGCATTGTCCTCATCTCTTCCAACAATAATAGACTAGTAAACAATACAGCCAATTCAAATGAGCAGTACGGAATATACCTTGCATTATCCATCGGCAATACACTGGAAGAAAACACTGTAAGTTCTAATAAGGACAAAGGAATTTTTTTAAGTTCTTCCAGCCACAACAATTTGATCAATAATAAAGTTAATTTGAACGCATGGGACGGGATTCTTCTTTGGTCTTCTCCCAATAATATTCTGAAAGGCAACAATGTATTTAGAAACAGATATGGTATCGTCCTCAGCGACTCTGATAGCAACACCTTAACCAATAATTCTACATGGTCAAATATTTATATCATACTCCCTATAGTTTTGATATATATAGGGATTATCGTCTATTTAATCCAGAAAAATCTCCTCCTTCTTTTATTCAAGGATTAAGATGTTTGGGCTAACTACCTTATTGGCATCACTGGGACTTATTCTGGCAACCGTGAGTTTCATCAGCGGCTTGCAGGCTGTAAAGAATCAAGCAGGCTCAATTGATGCAAGGATACACAAGCTAAACGGCTATTTAACCATTCTCATTTATCTCTTGCTGGCGGTATTATCTCTTGCTGAAAAAGGTGGCGTAAAATTATGGTCGATTGCTGCATGGGGTTCCGGCCTTGCAATAATTTTTACAAAGATATGGATTGTCAGAAGCGGGAAGGCTTACAAATACGCAAGCTGGTTCGGCATCATGCTGATTATTATCTGGCTAATTATTATTTACACGCATATACAGCTTGGAAGTATGTCTTTTCTCAACTTATAAAACTCGCAACACAGCACAAAACCCCGGCTCAAACCACACGGAAGGCTACAAGTGTGCAGATACCTCCCCCTTATTTTTTAACACCCGCAGGACTTGCTATTGCCTTGAGCTACATCCCCTCCTATTCTATAGTCAAGGCATTAACCCCGATAGGACCGACTATAATATCACCCCTATCTATTGCTTATCTACTTGACATTATTGTAGCGTTGTGCCTGCTATCCCATGTTCCTTTGGCGGCATAGTAGGCATAACCGGCACACCAAACTTATCGTTAAATTTAGTTACTATATACAGGAGGGTTCTGTGATTTAAAAGAAGCCCCTTAAACAAGTTGGTTTTTGTAAGGGCATCAAAGTAAAACTCGAACGAAAACTGAATCTGCTTTGCAACACCTTCTTCATCCAAATTCATATCGTAACTGTTCTCTGCAAATATGAGGTCCTTTCTTATCTCAGAATAGAATCCCTCTCTCTTTTCCTCTTTCATCTTTTTAAGTTTTTCCAGATGCTCAGGCGCAAGGGAAACACCGTTTAAGAGCACAATCAAGCCAGGATATTCTTTAGGCTGTATTATCCGCTGCCTTTTTTGTGAAGCTAATGGATAATCAATCTCGAAATGAAAATTTGCATTTTCGTCTTTTATTTCGTTTATCTGATGCTGATTTTCCGTAAGCCATTTTTTAATTTCATTTCTTGCCTGTTCAGGTGTTGTAATTTCCATCTATATAAGTCTCCTTTCAAAATTATTCTGGCAAATAAACTATCATCAAAATTAGAGGCAGTCAACTAAAACAGCATAGGCTCATTCTTTTGGGATTGGTGGAATAAATGAAAGGTGATTAATGGCAGCAGGTATCCAAGGCAATCTCTTTTGCTTCCAGAGTTTTTTCATGGAATTTCGCTCTTTCTGCCGCTTGTTTCTCATTATACTTGCGGTCACCGGGTTCTTTTGGAACAAACACCTTCTCTGCGCGCTCCATCTTTACCATCAACACTTCTTTCATCTCATCATTGATATACTTTTCAACAAACTTAAAGAACTCGTTGTCTTCCTTGCGTATGTGGCTTCTGAGGGCAACGAGCGACGAGCCGATTATCTTGTCGTTTATGTTTCCATCTTTAAGGGCCTCACGGAAGGCATAGATGAGAGATACTATCTCACGGTGATCCTCGTTTATACAGGCGACGAGACCCTCGCCAAAAGGGACAAGACCCTTTAATGCGGGGAATAATACCTCCTCCTCCTTTATCCCACCATGGAGATGAAGGATATTGTCAAGATCCGCGGTGGAGACCCAAAGGCCGTCAATATCTCTTTTAACCAGATGCTCCTCAACTTTCTCAACTTTCTCCAGCACCTTTTTGTGTTCCGCTATCAGGACGCTTATGGGGTCCGCTGCGCTTCCAAAGCTGTCTTTAAGTTGTGTTTGCTCCTCCACGGGGTTTTCATCTTTAACCTCTGCAATATCCAAGACCTCAAAAGGCTGGGAGAATCCCATACGGCACGCGTCCTTAGGGCTCCTAAAGACCATTTCATCCTCATAAAATGAAGACAGTCGGGCAAATAAGGATTCTGCCAGGAACAACTCGCCCTCTTTGCAATAAACGACACAGGATGGATGCAGACACCTATATCTTATCTTTAACACCTGCTCCGACATCTTTCTCACATCCTCTTCTGTTTGTCAGCCTACATCTCAGCAAAACCTGTCCTGAGAGCCTTCGCTACGCTCAGAATAAGATTCCACTAACTCTGCAGGAATTTCCACGTGTCCAATTACCCCCTACCCCGCCGGCATGGACACCAGGCTTGGTATGCCAAACCTATAGTTAAACTTATTTACTACATTAAAAAGGTCCTCTTGTTCAACAAAAGCCCTTCAATCGTCCTTTATTATCTGATAATGTTTGACAATAACATACATCCATCCCGTTGTAAAGCTAATTTAAAAGAGTAGAAGGATTCTTGAGGGGACTAAATTACAAGAAATCTTTTTAATGCAGCGCAGCGAAAATGAAAACCCTGCAATACTCACCATCCTGCTGCAACTTCTGCTTTGTGGGCCTGGCAAACCTGTGAACAACGGGTGCAGTAGAATGTATGTGTCAACTCATATTCCTTGTAAATAGGGCATGTTTCGCAGATGCAATCCTTTTCTAAGTGTATCTTCTGGCTTGTCCCTACGAGGGGGAAACAGTAGCCGATTGGATTATCACCCGCGACAAAGGTGGGGCATTTAGGGCATTTACAATTTTTAATAATGTAACCCTGCTTCTTTAAATATTCCTCTCTACTCAAATCCTCTACGCCAAAGCTATCAAACTCGCTTATTTTTACCATGGCAAACCTCCTTTGTTTTAAAAATAATAGTTTTATCTAAAATCCATCATGCCTGCGCCATAGTGGAAATTATAGCTTAATTTATAAGCCTGTCAACTAGTCCTGATAATTTACAATCGCATTTTCCACCACTTCTTTGCCCCTTCAATTATATCCCACCAAACGGGGTTTCATAGTAAGGAATTCGTTATTTAATACAAACGCATTAAATAATGTGTCGGTGCGAGGAGCTTTAGCTCCGAAGCAATCTCGTATTTTTGCTGGGATTGCTTCGCTACGCTCGCAATGACGATGTAACTTTACTTACTGCGTTTGTATTAGATAGCTCGGATTACCAGCGCCGATGTTATATCGGGGGTTGCAGCAAACATTACGCTCCTTGAAACCTTAAAAGGGTAACCTCTCCTGGTTTAAATTCTATTGTTTCATCCATTGTGAGAAATGGACTTTCCGGCCCCCCATCCTTCATCTTCATCATTACACGATATCTTCCGGGTCTAATCAAAAATCTATCGTATATAAAAGATGCGGCGTCCTTCTGAATACCTATGGGTGAGTAATGCTTTGCCAATTTTTTTTCTCCATCTATATACAATTCTATAAATATCGGAAATCTTTCTCTGCTGCATCCCGCCTTTTTCCCAACATCCATAGCAACCCCCTGTCTGGTCTTCTGGAGTTGGGCATATCTCTCTGCCTCGCGCCTTATAAATTCCTCCTCATCGCACTCTTGAACCCTCTTTCCAGAATATTTAAAGGCAATCTTTAGCATGGCATCTCTGTCTGAGAAGTGGGAGTAGGGAGCATCCGAGAGAAATATTATGAGAAGACCGGGAAGAATTAGTCCTACGGCTGATTGAATAATCTTTACCTTATGCATTTACACCCCCTGCCCCAGTTCATCCCTGAATTTATTAAGACTTATCAAAAAATCTTCTATTTCAACCACAGAAAATCCGGCCAGTTTAATCCTCGAATAGTCAAAATCCCGTTCAGGAACAGGTCGCCTTATTCCTTTTAACCTTTGTGCAAACCACTCGTTCCCAAATCTGTAATAGCAATCTCCAACCTGACATCCTGCAATAAAAACGCCTTGAACGCCTGCTTGCAGCGGAATCGTCGTAATAGATGGCATAAGCATTCCGATACATGGGATGCTTATGGCCCTTGTCCATTCCATCTCCTTGTCATGTTTTAAAATATCTTTAAGCTCAACACCTCTCTCACATACAAATGTGAAGATTGCAGGATGCATGCCGCTTGCTTTTAGCTCTTGAGATAGACGCAGAACTTTTTGTTTCATCGCCTCTTCAGCGAAATGGGGCAGGTTTATTGCCGCATAGTCGCATGCCCCAACACAGATACCGCAACTTGCGCAGTTTCTATCAGATATTTTAGCCTCCAGTAGACCATTCTTCTTCGGCGCCATATATACGGCCTCATAAGGACAATCCATCATGCACTGCTCACAGCCTGTACAATTTAGTGACGCCACCTCTGCAGCAGGGAATCTTTTTTTCTTACCAATCCACGGAAGGCTTGCGACAAAGATGGACGACATAATGACAATAACCCAGAGGGATGAGGCTGAAATATGTTTTAAAGGCGGATATATGAATAAGTAAAACCAGTCAAACGGGATGTTTACAGGCAGCTTCCCAAGGTCTGCCTTAAGCCCGAGTTCCACCGGCTTGACAGCGGAAAGTAATAGAATAAAACCGACAATTGCCCGGGAAAGTCCTGCAGGCGGGTTGACCCTTGCCATGGCGATCCTCTTCACATGAATCCAGAGGAGAATAAATAAGACAACCGGCGTAGAAAAGTGGATAAAGAGAACAATGTAAAAAAACTGATTTGATAAACTGCTATTGCTGGAAAGGGCAATGGAAAGGGGCTGGCCGAATATAGGAACCTTGTCCAGCATCTCTGCAGAAAGGGTAGCGACAAGCTGGGCCCTTGCATCCCAGACCATCCAGTAGCCGAATATGCCGCTTATCCAGATGAGCCATAAAAGCAACACTCCGCTTACCCACGCAACCCAGCGCCAGTATCTGTATCTGTCAGTCACAAATGTATGGATAAGATGGAGGATTGTCGCTATAACAAGCAGGTCTGCGCCATAGTGGTGGAGACTCCTTATTGCGCCCCCTAAATACCACTGGTCTTCGGTTAAATATTGTACAGATGAGTATGCCCCTTTTGCGCTAATCTCATAAAATATAAAAAGATATATACCTGAAATAATAAGAACCCATATTAGAAATACGGCGATAGCCCCCAGATGATAAAGGGGATTATACATTGGTGTATATACTCTGTTTGCCCAATGCTCTAACCATGACCAGTCCTTATGAAAAATCTTTTTCACCGAGAATTCTCTCCCGAACTGTCATTTTGAGTAAACCGAAGAATCTCGTTTTTATGTCCAGAGTAAACTCCGATAGGAGTCTCATCTTTTAGATTGCTTCAGGTTCGTGTCGCAATGACAGTTTCATTTCTATACAGATTTGACCCTGCGGGGATGGATTTTAGAAATGCACATTATGATGGACCTGCCCCAGACAACAAAAACAATCACGAGGATTAAACCCAGTTGGATAAAGAAGCCTATTATCACAGGCCAGTTAAATACATATTGGCCTGTCTTAGGATCGTATGTGGAGCAGAATAGTTTTATCCTGTCTATAAGGGTGAATGCCCCCTGTTTCGGTATCTGGCCTGTAATCAGCTCTTTTAAAGGATTTTTTATATCTTCCGGAACCAATTTCTGTCCGTAAACCTGCTTATATATCCTGCCGTCTTTATTTACAACACTGACCATATTAAGATGGTTAAATCCCCATCTCTCCTTCTGATAGAAAAAGCCAAATTCCTTTGTCATCTTTTCTATGGTTTCTTTGCTGCCGGTTGCAAATCTCATGAAGCGAAAATTATCGGTAAATCTCTTCCCGTATTCCCTGAGCCTTTCAGGGGTGTCCATCTCTGAATCAAAGCCAATGGTCAGGATATTAAATTTGTCTCCAAATTCTTTCCTCGCCTCCAGAGCAGCCTTAGAAAGAGAGCCTGTAATCGTAGGACAGACAGCAGTGCAGGATGTATAGATAAAGCTGACAAGAAGGGGCTTGCCTTTCCCAAAGTATTCGCTGAGGCGAAAGGTCTTTCCATCCTGATCTATTAGCGTATAATCCTGCGACGTTGTCCCCTCTGCCCACTGCGCCGCCTGAACCGCCTTTTTGCTGGCCTCCAGGTTTATCTCAGCGTAAGCGTCTGTAAAAACACATATCAAAAAAATAATGATTATCCATCTGCCCATCTTAAATTAAAAAGCCTCCGAGTATATCGAAGGCTTATGCTCCTCCTGCTGCAAATTATTTTACTATAAAATCCGACTTATTTCCACGGCATGACAATCAATACCAAAACAATCAATACCGTGCCTACACTTATAAGCAAAGGCCAATTTATCTTTTCATTTTCCATATAGCCCCCCTGAAAAATAAACTCAAATCTCAAAACTTTTACCCTCAAACGGTTTTAAGGTTTTAAGTTTTAGTTTTGAGTTTGAGATTTGACATTTAAGTTTTGAGTTAATTTATCTAACGCCCCATATCTCTATAAGCCATTTGAAGTGGGCAAACCATATAACTATAAAGGCCGCAAGAAAGATAATGGACAGGACAAAGGTCCCGGGTGCCTCCATCTTGTCTTCATGTTTTCCTTTTTCTTCTTCCATTTTCCATTACCTCCTAAAAATTAACTTGTTTTTTTGCCGAACACTATAGAACCGAGGGATACTATTATAAATATCACACCCCCCAGCACAGCCAACAAAGCGCCTACTCCCATCATGCTCAAAAATATATCAATGGATGGATCAAAACTGAATGAGAATATGGCATTGGAAAAGGTTATATCCCAGTGCCTCCGGGGAACGCCGTAACTCCCCGCAGCCATCATGCTTATTGCAAACATAGCCACACCGATAGCATACAAATACGGCTGGATGGTTGCAAGCTTCGGCAGCACCAGTTCTCTTCTGAATATATACGGAATCAAGAGATATGTCCCGCCCATAAACGCAGTCGTGGTTCCTGACACTACTGTCCCGTGAAAATGACCTGTGATAGCAAAGGTATTGTGCCTTATAATATTGAACTGCTCTGTGCCGAATATGACGCCAGTTATGCCGCCGAGAAATCCAAAGCCTATAATGGAAAGGAATGTGGCTGAGAATGCAGGATTCCCCCACGGCGCATTTTTTAGCCAGTCAAAAAGCCCTTTTGTATATCCTTTATTTCTCAGAGCCACCTCCATAGAAGCAGGTATTGCAAAGGCATGGATCATACTCGCAAGAACAGCGAGATGCATCATATAGCCTGTATTTACAATCTTGTGCCAGTTGCTGAGTACAGGGTCAACAAGAAGGTGGTGTTCAGAGGCCACATTGATAAAGAGTATATAGAGGACGAACGCGGTTCTGGAAAGCTTCTCATTCACCGGTTTTGCGCCAAGAACAAACGCAGCGGCCATATACCACATAGCCACCATAGCGCATACATTTATCTGCTGGGAAGAATGCCCAAGCCCCCAGAATATCAATCTGTATGTGGCAGGGTCTATATATTTTATCAGGTCTATTGACCAGAAAAAGACCGGTATCATAATCACAGCGCCGTGCGCCAGGGTGACAACCCCTATGATTGAGGCGGCGGCAAGACCGTATGTGCCGAGCGGCAGGGTGTGTTTATATGCCTTGTCCCGCCTTGCCTGAATGATATTGGCAAAGAAATTCCCGAATGCCGTAAGCGCGCCTACGGCGAAAATAATAACACCGAGATAATATACGCCATTTGCTTTAAGAGGCACATAAGAAGTAAATAACACATCGGCCTTTCCCGCAAATGTCACGATATTTACAAACACGGCGCCCACCAGCATCAATGCATAAGCTATCCATGCGGAAAATGGGGCAACCACCCTTGTATTAAGAAGAACAGCCGAAGTGAAATGCACAAGCGCTACCTCAAAAAACAGGATCCATAAGAGAAGGGCGTCAAAACCATGCAGGGTCAGAAACCGATAATAGTTGGCAGGACCCAGATAATGAACAGACGGCCACCTGGTAAGGGCCACCAGAAGCGCCATAAATCCGCCGAGGGCAAGAAAGAGGATCGCGGTCACCACATTCCACTTTATAAGGTCTTCAGCCGTCTTGTGAATCTTAAGCCCTGTGAACGAACATATTCTATAGTCCATCTTATTACCTCCCTACTTTATAATCATCTTGCCCACCATGAGATGATGGCCAAGGCCGCAGAATTCGTTGCATACAATATAATAATCGCCCGAGGTGGTCGGGGTGAGGGTCACCACATAATCGTAGTCAGGAAGCGCCATAAAGTTCATATTGATAGGCTGGATAGAAAAACCGTGTGTTACATCCATGGATGCAAGATGTATCCTGTATGTCTTAGCCTTCTCCAATTGTAAAATAGGATACCACTGCCACATGCTGGCCTGCACAAATACATCCGACCCTGGCTCTGGCTTAACTATGGGGATGCCCTTCTCCTCGCCAACCTTATACTTATTCACCATGCCGTCCACCAACGCCCTGAATTTTTCCTTATCCCTCACCCGGTATGTCTCGCTGGGCGGATTCTGCGCGCCTATAAAGTGATACACAGGCATGAAAACAAAAGAGGCCATCATCCAGAGAAGGGCCATTGCAACCCACAATCTTTCATCCCTTGTATATGGTTTCCACCATATCCTTTCAGGTTCTTTTATTGCCATTCTATCCTCCCTTTACGGTTTGAATACAGGTAGTTCAGGAATTTGGACTATTTCCATCAATCCCCAGACGGTATAAATAAGCGTTGGGATAGCAACTCCTAAAAAGAAGAGCAACATTATATCGTCATAGAATAACTGCCATGCAGGAACCGGCTCTTTTTCTTCTTCTGTTTTTTTCTCTTCTGCCATAATAAATTTACCTCCTCATTTAAAAACTATAGGTCTTATAAGTCCTATAAGACCTATAGTTCTATAATCCAACAATCAACTTCTCAGCGGTTTTACCTTCTGAAGCCTTGTGAGATACCTGCCTATAACCAGAATCAGGGCAAATATCACTATCCAGCCGAATAGAGCGCCAAATGTGCTCCATGTCTCTTTCCCAGGCATCTGAACAGCATACCGTCTTGGCGTGCCTAAAACCCCTGATAGCAAGAATGTGAGAGCAACGCCGTATGCACCTATAAACCACGCCCACAGTCCAAGCCTGTCCTCAAAGGTATCTTTACATCCGCCCAGCTCTTCCGTGATATTATAAAGAGTGGCGACAAATATGAAAGAAGTGCCGGCTAATAAATAGAGGTGAAAGTGTCCTGGGACAAACATAGTATTGTGAAATGCGTTGTTAAAGCCTGCGTCAAGCACAGCCCAGAAGCCGCCAATAGCCCAGCTCATAAGGCCGAGGAACATATAAAGAGGGGCCACTGTCCATTGAATCCCTGACCTGTAAACCAGAACCATAGCGCCTATAACGGTAACCACTGTAGCCGGGAAGGCCGCCATATACGAGCCAAAAACCGCGATTACCTGAATAGCAAAGGGCTGAGGGAAATCCTGCAGCAGATGATGAAGGTAAGCAAGGCTAACGGCAATAAAGGCTGCGTTCCATGATATGGCTACAATCTTATTTGACTTCCACGGCCTCTTTGCATACAGGGGCAGGAGTTCATAAACCACTGCCACAGCCATATACATGGCCATGTTCATCAGTATATGGCCAAAATAGTAGATGAGATTTTTTATATAAAGATAATCCAGATAAAAGCCTGGATCCGCCCAATGAATGAGCAGGAGAATTAACACTGTCGCGCCTGCAATATTAGAAAAGAGGCCGCAAAGCGAGGTAATAACAGAAATCAACACCACAGGCGGAGGAGTGGTCTCAGGGGTATCCTTCCCTGCTATCAGTTTCCAGCCCACGGCCCCGGAAAAGGTATATTTCCTGGCTGCGGTTATCACCACATCCCCCCAGCTCAGAGACATGGCGGCTACAACACACAGGAGAAGCAGGAGGTATAAACCGGCAGCCCAGTCATCCCATGCACCGGCTGATTTAAACGGCAGCGGATAAAGAAATGTCCATCCTGTCCCATAAAAACCGAGCAGGGTGGCGGCCAGCAGGCTTACTACAACAGCGCCTATAATACCGAACATGATCTGCATAAGGTTCATATGCAGATTGATGTGTTTTCTCAGAGAATACCACATCATTGCCGTGATGCCTGTCATAAGGGAACCAGCCACGCCGACAGAGTGAAGGGTCATGAACTCATAAAAGACATCGGGCCTTAAGGTAATAAATCCTCCCTGGCTCATCCTTGCGATGACACCGAAGAATATGGTAGTGCCAAAGAGAACAATGGTAATAGCTCCTATACCAAGCGATATCCCTGCTACCCGTCTCTCATACAATGCATCCATCTTTTACCTCCTACTTTACTTCAAATTCTGTTGTCATAATATGGTGCGCAACACCGCAATACTCAAGACACCATATCTTGTATTTCCCAGGTTTTGCAAAATTAACATAGAGTCTATTTACATAATCCGGCATTGACTGGCTTTGAGTAACAAGCCTCCCTTGGCCATCGTATATGCCGAAACCATGGTTTACATCCTGGGAGGTCACATCAAATCTTACAGGCCCGAGCGGTATCTCTGTTGCTGATAAATCCCACTGGAACTGTTTGGAATTTATCTTCACCACAAACGGCTCGCCTTTAATCTTTGCCTCCATGACCTTTGGATACGGGAATGCAATGACACCGATAATAAAAAGAACAACGCTTACCGCCAGAAGCCCCCAGAAATATCTTCTCCTGATGGCATAGCCTGCCTCTGCAACATGCTTGTAATCATCGTCCCTTGGCATGCTGCTTGTGCCAACCTTCCAGAATATGCCCATTATTATCAGGGCGCCCAGCATAGCAGCGCTCCCTACAAAGAGTTGAGTCATATCTCACCTCGTTTTTTAAGGATAAATCCAAATTCGAAAAGGGCAGGATGCTAACCTATCCTGCATGTCAACTTGAGTTACAAAATTGTTCATTATTTGTCAAATTACTTTATTTTATTTACTTGTACTGAATTATATTTTCTGTCTGACTGTCTCTGTGATACCACCTGACCACCTGATACGGCCTCCAGAGATACTTGTAGATGTTTATGACGAAGACATGCACAAGTCTTGTAAACGGAATCAGGCCGATAAACAGCATCGCATTGAAAATATGCGCCTTGGTTATAAGCGGCAGATTGGCGACATACTCCACATTTGGATTTAACGTTAATACAGACCACATCCACGGCACAGCAGTGGCTGCATACCAGTTTGAACCCCATCTGTAAAGTATTGCATTGCCAATCCCTGTTGCAACCTGTATTAACAATATAATCAAAAGCAGCACATCCCACGAGGTTGTCATGGCCTTTACCCTGTTATTGGTCAGTCTCCTGTAAGCAAGGGCTAACAATCCAAAAAGCGCCAGAAGGCCAAGCGCAAGGCCTGAGACCTCCAGGATATAAAGCCTGAGAGGCGCGCTGTTCCATGCGAGGATGCTGCTTGGGGTCAAGAGTCCGATGATATGGCCCAAGAGCACCAAAACTATCCCATAATGCCATGGAAATGAGCCAAAGAAGAGGGCCCTATTCTCAAGAAACTGCGAGGACTGGCTTGACCACGAAAACCTGTTTGTGGTGTATCTGTAGATTGTCCCAACTATCGCTGTCATTAAAAGCACATACGGCATGTAAGCAAATAATATGGCATTCATCACTTAACCTCCTTTACATCTTTGTCTAATATTCTATAGACGGCATTTATCAAGTGTCTATAGGCATTCTTCTTGGTTTGGAAATTCCTGTTCAGCTTTTCCAGCGCCTGGATCACAAAGCTCTTCGTGAAATCCTTTCTGAGTTCCTCATCATTAAGGAAGCCAATGAATTGGAGGGTTACGGAAAGATTGTCAGGGAGTTCCCCCTCGGCAACCTCTTCAAAGGGGAATCCCCGCTCCCTGTACATCGACTTGATGGTCAAGAGGTTCCTTGCCCTCTTAAAACCGTCATAGAGATAGTATCCCATATCCAACGTAGTTTCCGATGTAAGCTCAAAGGTATAAGAGTATAACTCCTGGAGGCTATCCATGGACAACCTCTCCAGATCCTTCCTGAAATTCTTGATCTCGCTTACAATCTCCTCAGGATACTGACAACTGGAAAGTATCGCCATACACTCATCAACCTTCGGCCTGATATCCTCCCTGGGGTATTTCAGCAACACACCTAAGTTAGTATACAAGGCGCCCTCCATAACCTTATTAATTACCACTGTCTCCCGATGAATTCCTTCTTTTTCGCTCCAAAACCAATAGTCCCTCTCTTTTCGTACATCATCCTTGGATCCACAGTGGTCTTGCTTTCACGGTGTGTCTCGGAGATGACAAATCTCTCTTTATAGGTAGCAAGAGAGTTTAGTCTGTAAATATCCTCAACATCCTGCAGAGTCAAACCTGTCTGATCCAACGCCTTTTTGACTTCACTCTCACTGATGTCTCCCACACGCTTACGGCGCCAGTATATCCTGACAGCCATCTGCTTTTTGAGCGACTCTACGACAACCCTCTCATTGCCGGCAGACATCAGGTTTGCGAGGAATTTCACGGGAATTCTCATCTTATCTATTTCATTGAAGAACCCTGTAGACTCGGGGTCGAATGTCCCGCCGCGATCTGCCTTCGCCTGATGCAGTATAGGCGACAGAGGCGGCACATAGAAGTTCATGGGAACTGTCCTGAATTCAGGGTGATGCGGCAATGATATCCTCCACTTCTTAAAGAGGTTGTATGCGGGCGAGTTCTGTGCGGCAGCAATCCAGTTTTCGTCAATGCCTGCCTTTTTTGCCGCTTCTATAACCTTCGGGTCAAATGGGTCCAAAATTATGTCCCGCATCCCATCTACAAGTTTGTCATCAGGAAGTTTTGCGGTTTCCTCTATCCTTTCTGCGTCGTAAAGAATGACACCCACAGTCCTGATCCTTCCGACACAGGAATGGGCGCAGGCATTGGGCTGGCCCGTCTCTGTCCTCGGATAGCAGAAGATGCATTTTTCCGATTTCCCTGTGGCCCAGTTGTAATAAGGTTTTTTGTATGGACAGGCGCTTACGCAGAACCTCCATGCGCGGCAGGTATCCTGGTCAATAAGCACTATGCCGTCCTCGCCCCTTTTGTATATTGCACCTGAAGGGCAAGATGCAACACACGCAGGATTTAAACAGTGATTGCATATCCTCGGCACATAGAAGTAAAAGAGCTTATGGAACTTGGTGAGCATCTCCTTCTGTGAATCCGAAAGCCCTTTGAGGTTTGGGTCGTTTGATGCATATAGAGGCGAGCCTCCGAAATCATCGTCCCAGTTCGGGCCGAGGTTTATCTTCTCCATAAACTCGCCGGTTATAAGGGACTTTGGCCGGGCCACCGGCTGGTCGTCTCCAGCCGGGGCATTGAACAGGTTTTGATAATCATAGGTAAACGGCTCATAGTAGTCGTCTATGGTAGGAAGGTTCGGCTGGAAAAAGATGCTTGCCAGCGTCCTGAGCTTGTTGCCCTTGATGAGCTTGAGCCTAAGATTACCGTCAGAAACCTCCCATCCTCCCCTGTATCTCTCCTGATCCTCCCATGTCAACGGATATCCGGCGCCTGGCTTGGTCTCCACATTGTTCCACCACATATACTCCGCGCCTTGACGGGTAGTCCAGATGTTCTTGCATGATATGCTGCAGGTATGGCACCCTATGCATTTGTCAAGGTTAAAACTCATTGAAAGTTGGGCTCTTATATCCATTACCATTCCACCTCCTGATTCTTCATTTTTCTAAGCAAGATGGTTGTATCCCTGATGATCGGGATCGGTCCCCATGAGTTAAATCCGTAGGAAAACTGTCCATAACCGGCTACGCTCAACGTTGGAAGTTTTAGTCTCTGCCTCGGAAGACTGTTATGGAACCCGCCCCTAATCTTGTTCCTTATCTGGGACTTGGGGATATTTATCGTACGCTCCTGAGAGTGATAGGCAAAACATGACCCTGCGGGTATCCTGGCACTGACAACTGCGCGGGCTACATACACCCCGTTGTCATTGTATGCCTCCACCCAATCATTGTCCTTGATGCCTGCGCTCTCCGCATCTCTGTCATTAACCCATATCACATTGCCGCCGCGCGACAGCGTCAACATCCTCAGGTTATCATAGTGGGTAGAATGTATCTGCCACTTTCCATGCGGGGTAATGTAATTGAGATGCAATGCCCCTGACCTGTCGCTCCTCTTGAGCTCGTTCATCTTGTTCGGGTCCAATTTATACTTATGGGTGCACAGGGCCTCTCCAAACTCAAGATATGTAGGATGGTCGAGATAGAAGTGCTGCCTGCCCGTGAGTGTTCTCCACGGGAGCCTGAAATCTATCTGGTTGGTATATCCTGTGTATGACCTCCCGTTCCTCGTATCGCCTGCCCACAGCGGGCTGTTAAGCCATCTTCGGGGTTGCGCAACGATGTCGTCATAGGTCATGCTCACGTTTCTGTCAGGACCTGCCACTTCATCGGCAATACCGTGGTGCTCCATCTTCGCAGCCTCCATAGCCTTGGGTGTCAGTTCCGCGTGTTTTAATGTCCAGACCCTTGATGGGTCATGACCGAATATCCTCTTGACCGACTCCTTTGCCTCCTTATACTGCTCGCCGTGGAGACCTGTGTGATGTTCCTCTATCAACCACTGTTGATAGTTCACCTCGCCATTTGTCAGGCTGGAGAAAAACATAACCACATTTGCAGCCTCTTTGGCCTCCTTAAGAGATATATACTTTTCGCCGCCCCACTCCACTGTCGGGGTATGGGGGTCATTGATGTATTCGTCATAGAACGGCTTGCCATTGAGCAGGATGTTATGAAAACCATATTTAGTTTTCATCAGAGGCCCAAGGGAGATATAGCGGTTAGAAACATTGGTATAGTCCCTCATTGCAACGGTTATGTTCGGCCCGGTTACACCCGGTATAAAATCGCAGTCCCCCTTCTTCCAGTCCTTAACAGCAGGTATTGCCGGCTGTGTAATCTCACCTGGGGAATCATGCATAAGCGGCGACATTACCACATCCTTCACAGGCTTGGGAAAATGCTTTGCTGCAAGCTCTGAGAACTTCTTAGCAAGGAATTTGAATGCATCCCAGTCGCTCTTTGCCTCCCAGTTTGGTGGCACAGCCGCGCCCATAGGCTGTATGAATGAATGGAGGTCGGTTGTGTTGATATCCTCCTTTTCATACCAGTGGGCAGCGGGAAGGACTATGTCGCTATATATCGGCGTCGTATTCATTCTCATATTCAGGTCAATAATGAGGTCAAGTTTGCCGAGCGGCGATTCCCTGTATTTCATATCCTTGATGTGGGGTTTTGCCACCTCTTCGCAGTCCATATTATGATGCGTGCCGAGGAGGAACTTGAAGAAGTATTCTTGCCCCCTTGCGCTGGAACCAAGGGCATTGCCGCGCCATATCATCCATACCCTCGGCCAGTTCTCAGGCGCATCCGGGTCCTCAACAGCAAATTGCATAGCACCGCTCTTGAGTTGCTTTACGGTATAGTCAACTATCTCGGCGTCGGTCTTTGCCCCGGCCTTCTGCGCCTCCTCTGCTATAACAAGAGGACTCCTGTTAAACTGAGGATACCAGGGAAGACCTCCCAGCCTTACAGCCCTGACCTGCCAGTCAGCGCAATGCGCATAATCCAGGGCACTGGGGTCTGGCACCTTATGGTATTCCGTTATTTTATCATCATACTTAAACATTTGGGTATGTATATACCAGTAGCTCGGCGTATTCTGAAGACGCGGCGGCCTTGACCAGTCAGCGCCAAGGGCAACCTGGCCCCATGAATCAAATGGCGCCAGTCTTTCCTGCCCCACATAGTGGTTCTGTCCGCCGCCGTTACGGCCGACGCAACCGGTAAGCATCAATGCGCCTATGAATGACCTGTAAATCAGGTCGGAGTGGTAATAGTGATTGCTGCTGGAGCCGCTTATTACCATACACCTCCCTTTTGTAACCTCCGCGGTGGATGCCCACTCCCTGGCTATCTGTATGATCGTTGCTCGGCCGATGCCGGAATATTTCTCCTGCCATGCCGGAGAAAAGCCCTTGTCATCGTCAAAATTTTTGCAAAAATCGCCGGAAAGGCCGGGACGCGCCACGCCGAGGTGAGACATCTGCATGTCAAATACGGTAGTAACCGGTATCTTCCCTTCGGTAACCGTGTCAATATATTTTACCGGCACCTGTCTCTTGTAAACCTCGGCGGTATCAAGCTCATAGAATACGCATTCCTGAGCAGCATCTTTAATGTCAAGGAGCGAAAGGGCAGGGTCTATCTGCTCGCCTGTCCTTTCATCCTTCAGAAGGGTATTCCACTTACTCTCACTCTCTTTTTTCTTAGGATATCTAAAACCCATGCCGCCGTACACAATCCTCGGCTTGTTTGTCTTGCTATCCCACATTGCGAACTTCCATTCCGGGTTATCCGTATCAGCGTAGTCCTTTAGATCCATGGCCCTGAGGAATCTGCCCATCTCATATCCGTTTTTGGTCTTCTTTAGCTTTATAAGGTGAGGCAGATCTGTATAGTTCTTTGTATAGTCTATAAAATATGGCACCTGCCTGTCTGCATAGTATTCCTTGCATATAACATGGTTTATAGCCATCCAGATGGCGCAGTCGGAACCGGGCTTTACAGGAACCCACAGGTCGGCATATTTTGTAGCCTCAGAATAATCCGGAGTCATCACCACACACTTTGCCCCGCCCATGCGAAGCTCTGATACATAGTGACAATCCGCTGTCCTGGTCCTGTTAGGGGTTGCCCCTGTTATGACACAATATGCTGTATGATACCAATCAGCGCTCTCACAGACATCGGTTTGTTCGCCCCAGACTTGCGGGTGGGCATTTGGCAGGTCTGTGTAATAATCATAGAAGCTCATGCTCACGCCGCCTATCAGCTGATGGTACCTGGCGCCTGCGGCATAGCTTATCATAGACATGGCCGGGATCGGCGAAAAGCTGATATTCCTGTCCGGCCCATACTTCTTGATGGTATACATCTGCGCAGCGGTTATTATCTCGCCTGCAGTATCCCAGTCAAACCTGCGGAAACCGCCTTTCCCCCTCGACCATTTGATTTTCTTGCTTAACTCAGGATTTTCTACGATGCTCTTCCATGCATCTACTGGATCGGAGTGTTTTGCCTTTGCCTCTTTCCATGCATCAATCAAAGTGCCGCGAACATATGGGTATTTTACCCTCACAGGGCTGTAGACATACCATGATGCGGCTACGCCCCTCTGGCACCCCCTCGGCTCGTACGGCGGGATGGTCGGCTCCAACAATGGATAATCAACGGCCTGCAGCTCCCATGTAATGATGCCATCTTTTACATAGACCATCCAGCTACATCCGCCCGTGCAGTTGTTTCCATGTGTGCTTCTGACAGTTTTGTCATACTGCCAGCGGTTTCTATAAAACTCTTCCCAGCTTCTTTTACCGGGACTTATTTCATCTTGTATCCATGTTGCCATCTTTACCTACCTCCTTTTCCGCCATAGTTTCTCCACAATGCATCATGGGCCGTGTCCTGATTTCTTTTGCTGTATCTCCCGCTCCATATAAGGCTGAATAGGATTAGTAATCCTACAGAACCACCCAGGCCAAATATTGCAAATGTCCCTGTGGACGCTGGCCTCACAGGCTTCTCACTGCAAGTCTTGAAGAATGCCCTCAAGTGATCCATCTCTTCATCAGTAACCTTTTTGTTTGAAAAAATAGGGCCCATTACAGGGCTGCCGCCGCCATTAACCCACGCAGTGCTGAGAAGCGCATTCTTTGTAGGGTCTGCATAAGCCTTTGTCAGATCCGGAGCAAGGCAACCGCCACCCAATTCGCCTACTCCAGCATTGTGACACGATATACACGGCGGACCGCCATTTACAAATGTCTTTTCTCCTGTAAAAAGCGCCTTGCCGGTATTGTAGTCGCCTTTTCCAGCATATTCGGCAACCTCCACAGCCAAAGGTTGTTCGCCTGGAGCAACATTTGCCGCCGGCACAGTATTAGACTGCGCTTGAGACGTTTCAGCTCCAACAGTCAGCGGCAAGAACAAAAAAACAAGCAGCACCGTCAGCATAAACGCCTTATCAAAAAAACTCTCATTGCCTTCTGATAACATAATCTTACCCCCCCCTTTATTATTTAGCAGGGACGAGACTGCCTCTTTAAATGATCGCCTGCTGCTGCCTAATCTCATAAACTTCACCCTTCCTTACTATAATTTTTTATACTAACGCTTCCCATTATTTTTTGTTAAGCAGTATAAATCTACCGCAACATTTATGCCAAAAACCCTTGCTGACAAGGACTATCCGGAACTATTGGATTTTTATAGCACATTCTATAGGTAGAATAGTTTTGGATAATAGACCAAATTCTATGTAAAATGTTACAAATACGAAATAAATCCTGTACTTTATATATTCTCTATCAAAATCAATCAGATATGTTGTTACCGAACGGTAACATTACTGGTGTATTTACGCCGTTAATATTGCTGGAACAGATTTTAAATCTGTCCCCCAGAGTTGCCTCCTATTGTCTGACCACCAGAACAGGGCAATGAGCCGCGCGAACCAGCCCCTCTGCAGTGCTTCCCACAAACCAGTGGGTAAGGCCTGTTAATCCGCGAGAGCCCACAACTATAAGGTCAAATTTGTTCTCCTTGGCAAAATCTGCTATAGCTGTAACAGGGTGCCCTTCTATAATCTTCGTCTCCACACAAACCTTGGAGGCAAGGTCGCATTCATCTTTTGCATCCGCTGCTATATCCTGGTAATGTTTATCCATCTTTGCCATCATCTTATTATCCATATATCCGGCCACAAATTCAGGCAGGTGCTTCACCACCACTAATGTTATATTGGCCCCCAAGGCCTCGGCCATACCGGATGCGTATTCAAAGGCCGCATCCGCTTCTTCAGAACCATCTACGCCAACAAGTATCTTTTTAATAGGTTTAGCCATAAAGATTCGTCCCCCTTTCAAAAATCAATTTATATCCGCCACTGCATCAGGAAACCCGCAACTATTCTTAATTCCTGCCTATATGAGCCTTGCTCCGCGAGATCTTTACCTGCCGTATCTGCCATATCACTATAGCCAGTTGAACCCCCACCCCCGCGGTCACTACATACTCTGCCCACGAGTCCCCGATAGCCATCAGCATTATCCCGATGATAATGATTGTGCCAGGGATAATGGTGGTCCATGTGTAATTCTTCGGGTACCACCTGGACCCGGCCTGTGTCTGAATATTTCTATCAGGGGCCCCGGCGGCTGTCTTTTGTCCGGATGAGGGTTCTTTTTTATTTTTTTTAGACATGGATATAGTTCCTTCCCTGTATGATTTTCTGCCAGCCTTCTATTTCTATTTACCCTGGACTATGCCTCCAGCGCCTGTAAGGGCCATGTACATCGCGTAAACCACCACAGCGAGAGAAAAGAGCCCTTCAACCCAGATAAAGGCAAGTCCCCACTTATACCACCCACCGTATTTGATAGGCTCATGGTGAGTATGAGGATTTGGATTGCTGTAAGTCGTCATACTTCCCTCCTTTCACTGGCGCTGCCAGTACTAATAGGTGTGATGAGCGGTTCTACACCCCATGATTTATGGTTTCCTATCCCTCCATCCACCATTATCGGCCTCCCCCGCCTGAATGCAATCATAAATATAATCATAAACGGTATAAACATGCTCACAGCCACCACAGCATAACCGTGATGTATATTAGGCATCAAACCATAAACAAGGGGATATATGATGCCTCCTGTGGTGCAGATGCCGCCGATAAACCCTGTGGCAACACCAGGACATCTCTTAAAAAGAGTAGGCGTAAGGGCAAAATTAGAGCCTGTCCCCCATGAGATTACAAAACCGAGAACAGCCAGTGCCGTTACTGAGATAAGCGGACTACCGGTAAGACCTGCAAAGGTAAACGCTATCATCATGACGGTGACCCCAACCATAGAGGTGAATACCCAGTGCACCCTCGGCGCCATTGGGTCTTCTTTTGTAAGGAATGGCCATGGCATCCATCTGTGCCTCAAAAACATGTCGGATATCATGCCTGAAAACGGCCGCCAGAACGACGCCTGGAGCGATTGCACCGAGGCTAGTGTCCCTGCTGCAATGGCCAGCGCCTTCAAATCCACATAACCGAGGGCCTTTAATGCATCACCAAACGCCAGCCTGTAATAACCTGGAAGCCATGCGTTCATTCCTATCTCAAGGCCGAATGTCATGGCATACTGAAACATCAGGGCAATAGCCACCCACCGGCTTGCCACATAAAATGTCTCCTTTGCTGTGGCAGATTTCTTTGCAACCTCCGCCCTCTCCTTTGTAACCGCTGCAACACCGAAGATAAGATATAAGACTGCCACTACGAGGGATAATATGCCGAGGTGGATGAACGCCGTGTGGTAGTCCAGACCATAGATACGCGGCAGGAACAATGCGCCAAGACCTGCGCCTGCATTGCCTGTGCCTGCATATATGCCTTCTGCCAGCCCCATATCATGCTCGTCAAACCACTGGGCAACATGCTGGATGCCGATGACAAAGAAGATGCCGGCTGAAGCAACGACAAGACGGGTTGCAAAGAGCTGCCAGTACTCAACTGCAAAGGCCGAGAGTATGCTGAACACCCCTGTATAAAAGAGGGTGAAGGCAGCGGTC
>JACPZB010000112.1 GCA_016195725.1 Deltaproteobacteria bacterium
AACCCTTTCTGGATATTCATCACCCAGCAATTCTTTAAATCTCCTCTTTAGACCGTCACCGCAGGTTGCACATGCAGTGGTTATGTAATCAAGCTCGTATTTCTCAAATACCTCAAGGTTTTTCAATGCAAGGGATTTTGCCGTCTCTATATCTCCGTTGCCAAGCGCTGGCATTCCGCAGCAATGCTGGTCAAGCGGCACTACAATAGATGCGCCTGCCTTTTCCAAAACCTTTAAAGATGCCTCTCCGATATTGGGAAGCATATAGTTTATAAGACAACCGGCGAAGAAGCCGATACGGGGTTGTGTGGTTTGCCCGACCCAACCTTTGGTTGGGTGCCCCGTGGGCGTAGCTAAAGATGCCGATGAATCGGCAACTACATCCAGAAAAAACCTGTCCGCCAACTGCGGCACAAGACGCATTTCATCTATGAGCGGCAGCGGGAATCTCCTATGCAGGCCGCTCTCCTCCGGCACCCCTTTGAACAAAAGCCCCTGAAGCTTTGACGCAAATTTCATGGCTGCGGGCATAAGCCTTTCTGAATTGAGAATATTTTTGAATATAAAAGACTTTGCAAAAGGCAGGCCATTTTTCTTTGCAATCTCTGCCCTTGCAGCAAGGATTATGTCCGGCACATTAACATCGTTTGGGCAGGCGGTCTGACACGCCATACACTGCACGCATTCGTTCATCTGCCTTATAAACACATCTGACAGTTCTATCTCTTTATTCAGATATGCGCCGCAGAGGGCTACCTTCCCTCTTGCGCTGGCAGGCTCTCTCTGCACCACGTCAAATGTAGGACACACGCCCCTGCATGTGCCGCAAAGAACACACTTATTTATTTCATCGGCAAATTGTTTTAAGGTTTTCATACAAGTTTATAATTTTGGAAAAATCTTCCCGGGATTCAAAATCCCTTTTGGATCTAAAACCTGTTTTATCTTTTTCATTACATCTATTGCAGTATGGCTCAACTCCATGCCGATATACGGCATCTTGGAAATGCCGATCCCATGCTCGCCTGAAATTGTGCCTCCAAGACCAAGAACAAGCTTAAAGATTTCCTTTACGGCTTTTTCAGCCCGTAGAAACTCGGCTCTATCCGATTTATCAATCATAATGTTCACATGGATATTGCCGTCGCCTGCATGGCCGAAGTTGGCATTAGTCAGATTATATTTCTTTGCAATCTCTCTTACACCGATTATTGCGTCAGGGATTTTGCTCCTCGGCACCACGATATCCTCGTTTATCTTGTTTGGCTTTAACTTGGCAAGAGACGGAGATATCGCGCGCCGTATCTGCCAAAGCTGCTTAACCTCTTTTTTATCCCCGGCAATCCTTACCTCTCTTGCCCTGTTATCAAGACATATCTTTTTGATGCCTTCTGCCTGATTTTCTATAAGCCCCCTGTCTCCATCCACCTCTATGAGAAGAACCGCCTCAATATCTGCCGGAAGCCCCATGCTTACATAGTCATCAACACAGCTTATGCTGCCCCTGTCCATAAATTCCAAGGTTGAAGGGATAATCTTTGAGCTTATTATATTTGTTGCTGCTCTGGCCGCATCCTTCATATCTTGAAACACGGCAAGCATGGTCTTTGTTGCCTCTGGCAAAGGCAATAATTTCAAAATTATCTTTGTAACAATGCCTAACGTGCCTTCTGAACCAACCATGAGTTTTGTCAGATCATAGCCAACAACACTTTTTATTGTTTGAGCACCTGTATTTATTGTCTCGCCGGTTGGAAGAACAACCTCCAGCCCCAGGACATAATCTTTTGTAACCCCGTATTTCACAGCCCTCGGCCCGCCTGCGCATTCAGCCACATTTCCGCCCATGGTGCAGAACCTGAGGCTTGACGGATCCGGCGGATAGAACAGGCCAAGCTTTTCCACCTCTTCCTGAAAATCCCCTGTAACCACTCCAGGCTCAACAATTGCAATAAGATTATCAGCGTCTATCTTCAGGATTGTGTTCATCCTTTCCAATGAGACAATAACACCACCCTTGACAGGCAGGCTCCCGCCTGAAAAGCCTGAACCAGCGCCCCTTGGCACAACAGGAAAGCCTTCTTGGTTAGCCAGTTTTAAGATAAGCGATATTTCGGAAGCGCTCTTTGGAAATACTACTGCGTCTGGCAGGAACTTCTGATTGGTTGCATCATAGGAATAGCAGATAAGGTCTTCTTTGCTGGTCTGGATATTATCCTTGCCAATGATATGAGTTAATTCTTTTTCAATGATGCCTTGAGAAAGCATTCCGCGTCCCTCCAAATGTTTTAGTCGCAGACTTTTTTATAAGTATATCACATCGGAGGGATCGGATAAAGGTCTACGACAAAGGAAGACCTTTTGATGACTAAGCAAGAAAGGATAGTATGCTGTTGGCGTCATCCTTCCTCGCAATACAGGAAGTATAGCACGACTCGTCTGATCATCAAATTAAGGGGGCAGGCAGATTAGAGCAGCCTCAATTTTTCTTGATTATGTTTAAAAGCTATGCAAAAATCAGCCGCATAAACAACATATGCAGCTTATCAGAAGCACCAGAAAATTAAGAAATATCAAACCTCCAGTCATTACCATCGGTAATTTCGACGGCATCCATATCGGCCATCAGCAGGTTTTAAAGGCAGTAAGAAAAAGGGCTGAACAGTTAAAACTTCCGTCAATTGTGTATACCTTTGAGCCGCATCCGCTAAAGGTAATTGCGCCTCAGAAAAGCCCGCCGCTTCTTACAACGCCAGAAGAAAAAATAGAACTGATAAAGGCATCCGGCATAGATTATCTAATCCTTGCAAGATTTACAAAAGAGTTTGCTTCACAGCATCCAAAGAAGTTTGTAGCAAATATACTGGCAGGGCAGTTGAAAGCAAAAGAGGTCTGGATAGGCCATGACTATGCATTTGGAAAGGGGAGGAGAGGCACTATAGAATATCTGAAAGAACTCGGCAATGAGTTTGGCTTCAAGGTTTATGTAATCCCTGCTTACAAAAAAAGAAATTTGGTTGTAAGCAGTTCAAAGATACGAGAATATATTTGGAATGGACAAATCAAAGAAGCTGAAAAATTTTTAGGAAGGCCGTACAGTGTATCAGGAAAGGTTATTAAAGGAAGAAATATAGGCAGGCATCTCGGATTTCCCACAGCAAATATTTCTATTCACAATGAGCTCATACCAAAAGACGGGATATATGCGGTTCGCGTGTTGTTGGGCAAAAAAGTATACAAAGGGGCTGCCAATATAGGAGTTGCCCCTACTTTTCTTACGAAGAAGCGCGCAGTTGAAGTGCATATAATTGGTTTTGAGAAGAATATATATGGCAAAAAACTAAAGATCGAGTTTATAGAAAGGTTGCGAGGTGAAAAGATTTTTAAAACTGCAGAAGAGTTGGCAATTCAAATAAAAAGAGATGTTGAGAAGATAAGGAAAATACTGAATGAACCCCGTTAAAAGCTTACATATCAAGAAACCATCTGCTTCCCGGAGGAGTGTGCCCCTAAGAAAGGAAGCTTCTAACGGGGTGAACATTACAGGCAAAACAAAAATCTTAGGCATATTCGGATACCCAATAGAACACACCATTTCACCGGCAATGCACAATGCTGTAATAAAGGCACTGTGCCTTGACATGGTTTATTTGCCTTTTGAGGTAAAGCCTTTGCAGCTGAAGGAGGCAGTCAATGGGATAAAAGGACTTGGTATTTTGGGCATCAATATTACCATACCGCATAAAGAGGCTGCAATAAAATTCCTTGATGATGTTTCAGAAGAGGCACAACTTATTGGCGCTGTAAATACAATACTCAACAAAGAGGGCAGGCTTATAGGACACAATACTGACGGCTATGGCTATTTTGCATCACTCAATGAAGAATGTAATTTTAATCCCAAAGACAAAAACATTGTAATACTCGGCGCAGGCGGAGCCGCACGAGGAATAGCGGCAGCTCTTGCTAAAAAGGGGGCAGCGAAAATCACGATTGCGAACAGGACCATTGCAAGAGCCATCTCTCTCGTGAAGGCATTTAAAAAGAAATTCCCATCCACAAAATTTAGAGCCATTGGCCTTGATAAAAATATTCTTAAGACATGTTTTCAAGATATCAATCTTCTAATAAATACAACATCTGTCGGCATGAAACAAAAACAGGCTCTGAAAACCCCATTGGATGCACTGGCAAGAACCGCAATAGTGTCAGATATTGTTTACAATCCTTTAGAAACCCTTTTGCTTAAAAAGGCTGAAAGACTTGGATTAACAACTCACGGCGGATTAGGCATGCTTATCCATCAGGGCGCCAGGAGCTTTAAACTCTGGACAGGCATTGACGCGCCAACAGAAGTTATGAGGAAGGCTGCCTTGAAGACATTAAAGATGGGAGGTGGGAGGCAGGAGGCCGCCTCCCGCAACCTATAGTATGAGAGCAATATTTATCGCAGATGCGCATCTCAAGGGTCTGAATGACCCTAATCAAAAACACCTCTGCTCTTTTCTTGAACCCCTAAAAGATATTGACAAGCTCTTTATCCTCGGCGACCTGTTTGAGTTTTGGACAGGACATAATCAAGTTCTTGAACATTGCTACGCTCCAGTATTAAGCCAATTTAAAAGACTCAAACAAAACGGGACAGAGATAATCTATATTGAAGGAAATCACGATTTTTCCGTAGCGCCGTTTTTCAAAGAAATACTTGGCGGCGAGGTATACCCTGACTCGGCAGATATAAATCTGGACGGGAAAAGATTTTTTCTTGCTCATGGTGACATAGTAGAACATAGTGCAGGCTATAAAATCTGGCGAAGTTTTTTAAGAAGCTCTATTTTCAATCTCATTATTAAGATTACGCCTCCTGCCTTTGTTTGGGGGGTTGCAATGTGTCTCTCAAAAACAAGCCGCAGAAATCACAAAATGGGCGATAGATTAGATACGCGGCAGAGAGAATTTGCGCAAGATAAGATCAGAGAGGGCTTTGATATTGTCATCCTTGCCCACTCGCATTGCCCCGATGTTTCAAAAGAGACAGTAAATGAAAAAAAGGGGGTTTACGCCAACCCGGGAGATTGGATCAAGGAATTCAGTTATCTCGTTTATGAAGATGGAAATATCAGGTTGGAGAGGCATAAGAAAATAAGGTTAAGTTCGTTATAGATGATAACCATGAAATACTCCAAGCCAATTATGAGAGAAACAGCAGTCATTTTACCTTTGCATCATTCCGGCAACCTGAATGATTAATTCTTTATAAGGGCAGTTTTTTATACAAGGGCAGTTTCCGATTTTTCTGAAATACTCAAGAAACCTGTTTCCATTGGCGGACAAATAAGGGGCTGGCTTTTTAGTAATCATTGATGCTTCTTTAACTTCAAAGAAATGAGACACCGGCACAGACAGCGCATCTGCAATAACCTGTATATTTTCCACATTGAGCCTGTTTGTGCCATTCTCATATCTTTGCACCTGCTGATAGGTAACACCTAATATTTCAGCAAGGTCTCCCTGTGAAATCCCCAGTTTTCTCCTCCATTCTTTAATCCTCTCACCGATTTCTTTGCTCGTCTTTATTCCCTTTGTTTGCATAAATCCCGCCCTTTTCCACAAGGTATTAAAACCAGTGGAATGGATTATATCGTATAGTCTATTCTATCCCTGCGGCAAGGCCGCAGGGTATTCTAAAAGTATATTTATTATATCAACCTTTCCTCAATGTCTGCTACTATGCTTTAGGTTGTAATTTTATCTTGACAGTACAATGTAAAAAGTGTATTCTCTTGTAAAACTTTTCCTCAAGAGTTTTTAGACAGGCTCCTACTACCCATATTTTAAGAGTCGCTGTTTTAAATACTTGCCAATACCGATACATCTTTAGAGAAATTTCAGGATACCCTGCAGCCAGGGCACGGAAGGTTCATATAAGATGCGTCCTTTTCTTTCTACAATTACTTTTCTACAATTACAACCATCAAGCCTCCTGCAGAATGACTGGTTCGCACAGAAGGTAAAGTGGTTTATGGTCTGGTATGGATTGGTCTTTGTCTTTATTATCCTTATCACCTTTTCAATAAGATATGGAGTTCAACCAATCCCTTCAGGCCTTTATCTTACGCTTCTTTTAGGCATTGCAGCCACCATGCTTCTCATCTTTATGCCCTTAAGCTTGTTCAGGAAGACCGCGTACCTTTCCACCCCCGGCTATCTTATCTTTATACATTTTTTTCTCTCTTTCACAGGAGGTGCTGTAAGTCCATACCATCCAGTAATATATGTTATGCCCGTAATATTTGCCTCCCTGCTCTTTTTTTATAAAGGGGCGATAATAACCACCATACTTGTGGGGATATGCCATCTCATTCTGGACCCCAATTGGAGCCTCAATCATCTTCTGGTCTCTGATCTCCACTTTTTTTCAATTATCGCCATTACAGGTTTTATGGCTGCATTCTTTGCCGCCGCGCTGGAAAAGGACAGTGATAATTTGGCTAACCTCTTTATCCTGTCAGAGAAGGCAAAAAAGGAGTTAGAGGCCAGCTTCGATGCCATCACTGACATGATAGCCATACACGATAAGGACTACCGGATCTTAAGGGCCAACAGGGCCCTGGCCCTGAGGCTCAACAAAGACCCTGAAGAACTCGTTAACAAGAGGTGTTATGAACTTTACCACGGCACGGAAGAGCCCATTCCCCTATGTCCGCATAAAAAAACACTGGAGACAGGAGAGCCTCAAACCGCTGTAATGGAAGAACCGCACCTTCACGGGATATTAGAGATAAGCACCTATCCTATCTTTGACGAGAGCGGGGCCGTTAAGTGCGCTGTTCATTACACAAAGGATATAACCGCACAGAAGGAGGCAGAGAATACCATCAAAAGAGAACTTGAGATTACAAAGACGCTGCATAACACAGACAAGGCCATCCTTTCCACTGTTGATAGAAGGGAGGTGTTGAGGCTCTGTCTTGTAAATCTCAGGACACTTATTGATACAGAATATATGTCCATTGTTGTCATCGAACCAGAAAAGGAGGAGTTAAGGGTTGTTATGAGTCTCTTCTGCGGCCGTTTAATAGAAGATGAAGCTTCCGTATCATTTCCCATGACCACCTTGAGTTCAGTTGTCTTCCAGAAATCTTCCAGATATTGTCCTGACATAGAGGAAGAAGACCTTTTCCCCTGCGTCAGGTCATTTGGCATAAAGAGCCTCCTTATTGTCCCCCTGATTGCTAAGGGAAGACCTCTGGGTGTGTTGAATCTCGGGGGTCTGAAC
>JACPZB010000113.1 GCA_016195725.1 Deltaproteobacteria bacterium
ATACAACAAGATTTGAATATGACGGCCTGAACCGGTTAATCAAAGTAACAGACCCAAGCGGCAACACAACAACCTACGCTTACGACAAAAACGGCAACAAGACATCACAGACCGACGCCAACCGGAATATCACCTACTTTGAATACAATTATAAAGGCAAGCTCACAAAGGTTTCAGATACCCTCTCAGATGTAACGACATACACCTACGGAGGCACGGGCGCAGGCTGCGCATCATGCTCGAATAGCGGCGGAGACAACCTCACGAGTATCACCGATGCCAAAGGGCATACAACCACATACCAATACGACACAAAAGGCAGGCTGACCAAAGAGACGGACTATCTGGGCAATGTCATCGCTTACGGTTATGACTCAAAAGGAAATCTCATCACAAAAACAGACGCCAATGGAAACACAACCACATACACCTACGACCAATTAAACAGGCTCATAAAAAAGACCTATCCCGACACTACCCAAGAAACCTATATGTATAATCTGCAAGGCAGCGTAAGCTATGTAAGCAATCAATATATCTCCTACACATTCAGTTATGACGCCAATGGGTCGGAAATGGGGGGTCGGAAATGGGGGTCTGGGGGTCAGGTCTTGAATCTTGACATTGACAGAATAGAAAACAAACAAATGAGGAATGTCAAAAATAAAGACCTGACCCCATTCTCCATTCTCTTCATTCTCCATTCTCGACCCCATTCTCCACAAAGATAAGACATCTCACAAGTTTTGGGGTCGCCATATATGGGTATATGGGCACGAGGCTGCTCTATGGCCAGTTCCGGCAATTTTACCGATGAAGTCATCATAAAATATATCGAAGAACAAGGTATAGAGCCTCCCGATGGCGATTTTAAGATAGAGGATGAACTTTAGTCGACTTGCAGCCGAATTCAAAGCTACCGCCTTGAGGCGGTAGTAGTTTACTTTTCTATCCCTATTTTTCTGACTGTCCCTTTTTATTTTTTCTGCAATGGGTGCCCTGGATGCAGTATTTGGCCGAAGATTGCGTTTGTAGTTTTACGGCATCTTCTCCTTCACCTTATCTTTTGCCTTTTCCAATACCTTATCGGTAGTCTCTTTCACATTTTTTTCATATTGTTTAAGCTCTTTGCCGGCCTTTTCTGTCTTTTTGCCGACCACCTCAAGATAGTCGGCGCCGCCGAAATAGATAAACAGGTAGAGCAGAAAAATACCGAGAAATATGCCGAGGATTACTTTTATCATGGTTTTTATCATATCTCCTCTTTTAGTTTTAGCGCCTCCTTATAAACCTCACGCTTTGAGATTCCCCTTTGCTGCGCGACTATCTTAACTATCACTTTAAGAGGC
Source organism: Deltaproteobacteria bacterium (assembly GCA_016195725.1). Taxonomy (GTDB): domain Bacteria; phylum Desulfobacterota; class GWC2-55-46; order UBA9637; family UBA9637; genus UBA10170. The sequence goes on from JACPZB010000113.1 coordinate 1,350, forward strand.
GCATCCGAATCTTTTTGCAGTTTTTTAATCTCATCAATCAATGATATTTCTTCTTTGAGTTCAACCGATTGAGGATTAAGGAGAATGGTAATCTCACCCTTTATCTTCCTGCCGCTCAAATCTGTCAATATTTTGCTCGCCTTGCCCCTGATAATTTCCTCATGCAGCTTTGTCATTTCCCTTGCAACCGCCATATCAATATCGCCCAGTATATTATTTATATCCGTAAGGGTTGCCAAAAGCCTTTTGGGCGATTCATAAAGCGCAATGGTTTTTCTCGTCCCTTTCAAGCTGGAAAGAAATCTCTGCCTTTCGCCTGCCTTGGAAGGGACAAAACCCTCAAAACAAAAACTGTCTGTAGGAAGACCCGAAACACTCAGGGCAGCTATAATGGCAGACGGCCCCGGAATAGAAACTATAGAAATAGAATTTTCCACAGCCGTTTTTATGAGCCGGTAACCAGGGTCGGAAATCCCAGGCGTCCCTGCATCCGATACAAGGGCAATATCTTTCCCCTGCTTGAGCTGTGATATAAGCCATTCGGCTTTTTTAATCTCATTATGTTCAAAATAACTGGTAAGCTGCTTTTCTATGCCGTAGCGCCGGAGGAGCTTTCCGGTATGCCTTGTGTCTTCAGCAGCAATAACATCAACCTCTTTCAAAACCCTGAGCGCCCTTAAAGTTATGTCCTCAAGGTTTCCTATGGGTGTGGCAACTATGTATAAGGTCTTCATAAAAACAATTCCAAAGTCCAAAATCCAAATGTCAAATAAAGCCCAAAGCGCAAATGACAAAGGGAACAGATCTTTTGACATTTAGTCATTTGACATTCATTTGAAATTTGAGCTTTGACATTCGAAATTTTTAATCTATCCCTTTCTCTCAAAAGAATATGTTGCCAAGGCTATCATTGCAAGAGAAAATATAAACAATACTCCTATATCGAGGAGCAGAGGGAATTCAGCCACCGGCATGCCGCCACTGCTGAATAAGATATGTTTAAAGGCATCAACGCCGTAGGAGAGCGGATTTATCAGGGAAAACCAATGCAGCACATTGGGGAGGGCATTCATGGGATAAAGGGCGCCGCTTAAAAAAAACATGGGCAGCACGATAAAATTCATTATCACATTAAATCCTTCAAGAGATGTCAGATAAGAAGCTATGAAAAGACCCAGAGCAGTTATGGCAATGCTGAGCATGGACATAAAAACCAGCATGAGCAAAAAACTTATCACGGTTAATTTTACGCCTAAAAGCGGCGAAAAGAGCAAAAGCGCCGTCCCTTGAACCAGGGAAAGGGCTGTGCCGCTCAAGAGCTTGCCCATCACAATTGTGGCCCGCGATATCGGCGCAACAAGCATCTCTCTTAAAAATCCGAATTCCCTGTCCCATACAACAGAGATGCTGGAAAATACAGAGCTAAAAAGGATTGTCATGCCGATAATTCCGGGGAGCAGGAATTGTTTATAGTTTGCGGTTGCAGGAATATTAACCATGCTGCCAAAACCGGCCCCGACTATAAACAACCACAAAAGAGGACGGGATATGGTGACAAGCATCCTCCCCTGCTGGCGGAAAAACCGCTTAAACTCTCTGATAACTATGACATATATTGCTTTGTAGGAAAACATAACTTCCGTTCTTCGTGACCGTTGTCCGTGACCGTTAAAAACTTTTTTTACGGACACGGAACACGGACACGATTCACGATTTTTATCCTCTCCTTCTCATCTTCAACAGCTCGCCGGGTTTATTGCCGTTTTCTTCCCTTATCTCTCTGCCGGTCAGGTGTATGAACACATCGTCAAGCGTAGGTTTTTTCAGATTGACTGAAACAATCGCTGTTTTCAGCCCTTCAAAGATTTTTGGAATGAATTTATCTCCTGATTCCACATTAAAGGAGATGCTGTCGTGCAGTTTTGCAGCCTTTATGCCGAATGTCTCTTTTAACTCGGACATAGCGCTGCTGTCGTCCGCTGTTTTCAGATAAACAGTATCGCCCCGTATCATTTTTTTCAATTCCTCCGGCGTGCCGCAGGCAATAATCCTGCCGTGGTCTATAATGGCAATACTGTCGCAGACCTCTGCCTCATCCATATAATGTGTTGTCAAAAATACCGTGATGCCTTCCTTCTTTCTCCAATTGTTTATAAACTCCCACACAGTAGTCCTTGTTTGAGGGTCAAGGCCGAGCGTAGGTTCGTCAAGAAATAAGACCTTCGGATGGTGCAAAAGTCCCCTTGCGATTTCAAGCCGCCTCTTCATGCCGCCTGAAAATCGTCGGACAAGGTCGTCTTTTCTGTCGTAAAGGCCGACTACATTTAATATGGCCTCTATCCTTTCTTCCGTCTCTCCTTTGTTCATATTGTAGAGATAGCAGTGGAATTTCAGATTTTCATACGCCGTTAAATCATTGTCCAGGGTAATATCCTGAAACACAAGGCCGATGGAAGAGCGGACTTTATGCGCGTGCTTAAGGCAGTCATGGCCGTTTACCTCTGCCGTTCCTGATGTCGGGGAAAGGAGGGTGCAGAGGATGTTTATGGTCGTGGTCTTTCCGGCGCCGTTCGGCCCAAGGAATCCAAACGATTCCCCTTGCTTCACCTCAAAGGATATGCCGTTTACGGCTGTAAGGCCGTTATATTTTTTTACAAGGTCTGTAACCTGTATGATGGACATAAAATGAGATTATTCCTTTACCGGCAGCGCAAAACTAAAAACGCTCCCTTTCCCTAGTTCGCTCTTTACCCAGATTTTTCCGTTATGTCCCTGAATGATATGCTTTACAATCGCAAGCCCGAGGCCTGTGCCGCCGAGCTCCCTGCTCCTTCCCTTATCCACCCTGTAAAACCTTTCAAATATCCTCGGAATGTCTTTTTCCGGGATTCCTATGCCTGTGTCTTCTACATCAATTTGAAGCATATTATCTGTTTTTCTTGCAAAGATTCTTACAGTGCCGTTGTTGGTATATTTTATTGCGTTATCCGCCAGATTGACAATTACCTGCTCTAATCTGTCTTTATCAGCCGGTATCTTTGGAATTTCTTTTCCAATATCCGTAATAAGTTTTATGCCTTTATCCTTTGCCTGCTTTTCAAAACCCTGAATAATGCTGTTTATCAGACCTTTGATGTCCAACGGTTCAAAGCTCATGGGCATCTGATGAGATTCAAGCATGGAAAGGGTGAGCAGGTCTTCAATGAGCGCAGTCATTCTGTTGGCATGGCGGTCAATTATGGTAAGGAAATTTTTTAGTGTTTTTTTGTCATCCAGCGCGCCGTCCAATAATGTTTCAGCATATCCCTTTATGCTTGACAGCGGCGTCCTGAGCTCATGGGACACATTCGCCACAAAATCCCTTTTTATCGCCTCAACCCTCTTTTCCTCTGTCACATCATGGAAAAAACCGATAATGACCTTCTGTAAATCCGAAATTAAAAACGGCACAAGCCTCGCCTCAAAAAACCGCCCGCCTTTTCCTTGAACGGCAATTTCCTGCGGTTTTTCCTCTTTAGAAAGAAGCATCCTGTCAACCGTTTCAAGAACTGTTTTATCTTTTACAACCTCTGAAAGGCCTTTCCCTTCCAGTTTTCCGGCGGCGGAAAAAGTCTTTTCAAAAAACGGGTTTGCATATAGAAGCCTTTTTTTTGCGTCTATAACCAGGACGCCGTTTTGCATCTCATCCACAACTGCCTCTAAAAGTTTTGCCTTCACCCCGTTAGAAGCCTCCTTTGTTGAAGATATGCCCATGCTGAAAAACAACTATTCTTTCATTATAAAAGCTTCTAACGTGGTTCACTCATCCTCCGAAAATCTGTATCCAAATCCCCTGACTGTTTCTATATAGGTTGCGGCCTTGCCAAGCTTTTCCCTGAGCCTCCGTATATGGGTGTCTATGGTTCGGTCTGTCACATAACAATCCCTGCCCCAAACCTTGTCTAAAAGATTATCACGAGACAAAACCCTTCCATCAGACATTGTTAGCTCTGCGAGCAGTTTAAATTCTATGGCAGTGAGATTCAGCGGTTTGTTATTTACTGTTACGGAATTTCTATCTATATCAATATAAACAGGGCCTTTGGTTATTGTCTTTGATTTTTCTTGCGCCTGGCCCCTCTTTAAGACCGCCTTAACCCTCAATATAAGCTCTCTTGGGCTGAAAGGCTTTGTTATGTAGTCATCCGCGCCAAGCTCAAGGCCCACAATCCTGTCTATCTCCTCGCCCTTTGCAGTAAGCATAATCACAGGAATCCGGCTTGCAGCCTCATCCTTTTTAAGGATTTTGCATACCTCTGTGCCTTCCATGCTTGGGAGCATTATATCAAGGATAATAAGATTCGGCCTTTCTCTTTTGGCCGATTCGATTGCCTCAGGCCCGTCGCTTGCAGAAATGACTTTAAATCCCGCTTTTTCAAGATTGTATTCAAGGAGGGTCAGAATATCTGTTTCATCATCTACGACTAATATTTTATGTTGCATAAGTAAGACCGTTATACGTGAGCGTTATACGTGAGCGTGAAAAAACAAAATCTTTTACGTATAACGCATCACGTGCACGCATCACGGTTTTTAATATTTCGACACATTTACCTCTTCCATCTTCCCCGTAACCATAAACACAACCCGTTCTGCGATATTGGTCACCCTGTCTGCGATTCTCTCTAGATTATGCGCTGCCCATATAAGATAGGTAGCGCCCTCAATATTTTTCTGGTTTTCTATCATAAGGAACAATAGCTCCCGGTATATCTGCTCATACAAGGCGTCCACCTCGTCGTCCTCATCGCATATCGCCCTGGCAGCCTTTGCGTCGCGGTTTATAAATGCCTTAAGCACCCTGTCTAACATGGACAAGCCCTTCTCGGACATCCGTGGGACATCTATGAGCGGTTTTACAAGCGGTTCGCTTCCTATCAACAAGTTTATCTTTGCATTCCCTTCTGCATGGTCGCCCATCCTTTCCAGGTCTGCAATAATGCTCAATATGGCGGCGATTGTCCTTAAGTCAATTGCCATTGGCTGCTGGGTTGCAATCATCTGAAGGCATCTTTCCTCTATCTCAAATCTTTTCTTGTTTATGATAATATCATCTTTGATAATCTTTTTTGACATTTCCATATCTCTGGTTTTCAAGGCCTCTATGGAGTCCTTCATTGCCTTTGCCACCATATTGCCCATTGTCAAAAGTTCATTCTCAAGTTCCTTTAACGCCTTATGATACGCCTCTCTGGTCATGATACCTCCATTTAAGAAATAGGGGCAAGGGGCATGGGGCAAGAAAAATAAAAGACATACCTTGCCCTTTGTCTCTATCTTTTTTGACCCCTGACCCTTGACCCTGTCCCTGTCTTTTTATCCGAACCTGCCTGTTATATAATCCTCTGTCATCTTGTTGGACGGCGTTGTAAATATCTACTGCGTTGTGTCAAACTCAACCAGTTCGCCCATCATGAAAAATCCCGTATGCTCCGAAACCCTTGCCGCCTGCTGCATATTGTGGGTTACAATAACAACGGTATATGCCTTTTTAAGCTCTGTAATTAAA
>JACPZB010000109.1 GCA_016195725.1 Deltaproteobacteria bacterium
AGGTGAGCACGGTATGGGCTTTGCCGTAGTTGCGGATGAAGTGAGAAAATTAGCTGAGCGGTCTGCAAAATCCACAAAAGAGATAGGAGATCTTATTTACGGCATACAAAAAGACACCCAGAGCGCAGTCAACAATGTAGAGAGGAATGTAGGCGTAGTGGAGCAGGCATTAAAATTGTCCAATGAAGTGGTAGAATCCCTGAAAAAAATAGAGGGTTCGGTTACGGATGTGTCCAGATACTCCTCAGAAATCAGCGCAGCAACAAGCGAACAGGCCGGTGGTTGTAATGAGATAAGCAAGGCAGTGTCAAAGCTAAACGAAGTAACCCAGGAAGTGAGCGCATCAGCGGATGAGCAGGCAAGCGGCACAGAGCAGGTGGTAAAGGCAGTGGAAAAACTAAGGGATATGGTTCAGCAGAATGCCTCCAGCTCAACAGAACTTGCGGCATCAGCAGAGCAGCTCAGCAGACAATCGGATTCATTGACAGAGGTGGCGGGTAGGTTTAGTATAGAAGAGGAAGCTGCAAAGCAGAAGGTCAGGGTTTCAAAGGCTGAGACTGGCAAATTTGCAGGAGTAAAATCTCAAAAGGCGTCAAACTGAATTTTGGAAAATTATCGTAGGGGCGGGGCTTGCCCCCGCCCATAATGGGCAACCGCAAGGGTAGCCTCTACAAATAAAAAATCAACCTATGTTAAGCGAGGCTTCAAAAACAATGTCATTTATATCTTCTCTGTCTTCAAGCAATGCCATGACTGATGAGGAATTCAGTCTGTTTAAGACTCTGGTCTATGATGAGTGCGGCATACACCTTAAACCTGAGAAAAAGGATTTTCTTCAGAACAGAATCAATCAGAGGATGCGGGCTATAGGCATAAAGAGCTATTACCGCTACTATAAACTCATCACAGGAGATGGTTCTGGTTATAAGGGCGAACTTCTGACGTTTTTAGATGTCATTACAATAAATGAGACATCATTTTACCGCAACAAGCCTCAGCTTGACCTTTTTCAAAATATTGCGCTTCCTGAGCTTCTTCACAGAAAAAGGGCAAAGAATGATTTCAGCCTTAAGATATGGAGCGCCGGATGTTCAATGGGCCAGGAACCTTATACTATCGCAATGATACTTAATGATGTAATGACGGATATTAAGGGGTGGAAGGTAACTATACTTGCCTCTGATTTAAGCCTGACCGTGCTGGAGGCTGCCCAGCAAGGTATATATCCCAAGGCAAAGATGGATGGCATAGATGAAAATTCTGCAAGAAAATATTTTATCGAGAAGGATGACAATTTTCAGGCAAGAGATGAACTGAAGAGGCTTATCACCTTTGACTTTCATAATCTGATGTATGATAATGGTTTTTCCAATATTGATGTGGTGTTTTGCAGAAATGTCCTGATATACTTTGACATGGAGACGCAAAAAGAGGTTATTGAAAGGTTTCATCAGTGTCTTGCCCCCAAAGGGTATCTCTTCCTTGGCCATACAGAGACGCTTCAAGGCGTAAATGATAACTTTGTGTTCATCCATAAAGACAAAGGGACGGTGTATCAAAAGAAGTAGGGAGGATATGAAGATACTACTGGTAGAAGATGAAGAAAATCCCGGTTCTCTTCTGAAAGAGGAATTAGAGGAGCAGGGCTATAGCATAACATGGCTGAGAAACGGCGTTGATGCGGTTCTTGCGGCGTTGGATAACAGATTTGACGTTCTGATTGTTGATATGGTAATGCCTGATATGAGCGGCATAAACACGATAAGGATAATCAAGAAGATAATTCCCGGTATCGGCATTGTTGCCTGCTCAGGAAAGGTTGAAAAGGATATTATGATAGATTCTATAATGACCGGGGCAGCGGCGTATCTGAATAAGCCGTTTAGCACATCTAAGATGATTTCGCAGATAAAATGGGTAACACGGAAAAAAGTAAGTTGTAGCTCAAACCTTTAGGTTTGATATATCAAGGCTAAAGCCTTGAGCTACTGTTTATTCTTAATAAAGCAGCATATAAAAAAACAGGAGGCATAAAAGTGAAGAAGATATTGCTTGCAGATGACGAGAAAAACTTCGCGGAGGTTTTAAGGAGCGAACTGGAGGAGGCAGGATACAGTGTGACGTTGACAAGGGATGGAGTTGAGGCGGTGCTAAAGGCCCTTGATGATAAATTTGACATGGGTCTTCTTGATATTATGATGCCGAATCTTGACGGCATAAATGCGGTAAAGATATTGCGGAAGATAGACCCGGGTATGCCTGTTATCACCTTTTCAGGCGTGGCAGGAAGCGGAGATATGGCGTCATCAATAAAGGCAGGTGCTATAAGATGCCTTACAAAGCCCTTTTCAGTTGAGCAGTTGTTTTCTGAGATAAAAAAAGTATTGCACGAATAAAACAGTGAACAGTAAACAGTGGCGTGACCCTTCGACAGGCTCAGGGTGACAATGTCATGGTGAGCTTGTCGAACCATAACTGGTAACTGATAACTGAAAAAACTATGGAAGACTTAAGCCAATTACAATTAAGCGAAGAAGATATTAAGAGCCTGAAGGAGACATTTTATCAGCAGGCAGTGGAGTTGATAGAGTCTCTTGTGCAGGAAACGCTTTCTCTTGAGGGGAGCAAGGATATAGGCTCTAAACTGAAAACGATTAAAAGGATATTTCACACGCTCAAGGGAGATTCCGCATCCATCGGGCTGAAAGAGCTTTCACATCTTACCCACAGGGCAGAAGACCTGATTCAGGCTGTTGAGAATAAATCAGTTGACATGGATGGCGATGTGACAGACATTTTATTAAGGATTGCGGATTGTATGAGCGGGGCAATAGATGCAAGCCGCACAGGCAAAGAGACGCCCATAACGGCTGTTATGATGGGCGCCATTGATGATTTTTTCAAGGCAAGTGGCACAGGCTTCCAGCCTGTGATGACAGGCAAGATGCCTGTCCCACTGGAACATTCTCTCAGCGAGTATGAGAAACTTCTTTTATCCGACTTCCGGAGGCAGGAAAAAAATATATATATTGCGACGCTTTGGTTCAGCAAGGATTGCCAGATGAAATCAGCAGGCGCGGTAATAATCTCGCAGCACCTCCCCTGTCTTGGAGATGTCATAAAAGTCCATCCGCCATTGGACAGCAGTGAAGTTGAATCAGTTGATACTATCGGCTTGCTCATAGCAAGCGCTATGGCCAGAGATGATGTAAAAAATCTGTGCAATATCCCAGGGGTTATCGGCGATGTGGCTATAGAGGAATTAAGAGAAGAGGGAGGGCTTGCGGTTGTTTCCAATGATATTGCCGAATCTACGCGCGCTTCTGCAAAGATAGCAGCCGCATCTCCAACCGGCACGATAAGGGTTGAATCGGAAAAGGTAGACCAGATTATGAATCTGGTGGGCGAGCTTATTGTCGGCCGCTCTATGATAGAGCAGCTTTTGTCGGAATTTGAAGAGCGGTTTCCAAGGGAAGAGCTGATCAGCAGATTTGCGTATGCCAATTCATTTATAGAGAGAAGCCTTTCCGACCTGCAGAGAAGCGTTATGAAGGTCAGGATGCTGCCTATAGACAGGGTGTTCAAGCGGTTTCCCAGGGTGGTGAGGGACCTTGCAAAGGCAAGCAATAAGGATGTCCGGCTTGTTATACACGGCGAAGACACAGAGGTTGATAAAGGGCTTGTGGATGTTATAGGCGAGCCGCTGATTCATATTGTGCGAAATGCAATAGACCACGGCATAGAGACTGTGGAGGAGAGAGAGGCTTCAGGCAAGGACAGGCAAGGCATTATAGCGCTTGAGGCATATCACCAGGGGAATGATATTGTCATAGAGGTCAGGGATGATGGACGCGGCATTGACCCAAAAAGATTGAAAGAGAAGGTTCTTGAAAAGGGGCTTATAAGCCAGGAGGAGTTGGAAAAGATTGACGATAAAGCGGCTATTGATTTTATATTTCTGCCCGGTTTTTCAACTGCAAAGGTTGTAAGCGAGGTTTCAGGCAGGGGTGTTGGAATGGATGTAGTAAAGGCCGTAGTTGAGGGTTTAAGAGGCAGTGTTAATATTAAGACTGAGGCGGGGAGGGGAACGACCTTTGTGCTCAGATTTCCATTGACGCTTGCCATAATAAAGGCAATCCTCTTCAACGCAGGAGAAAGGCTTCTTGCCATCCCGCTCGGCTCTGTAAAAGAGATAACAAGGGTATTTACAAAGGATGTGGAGCTTGTAGCCGGGAGAGAGGTTTTAAGAATGAGGGAGAGCGTGATTCCGCTTGTGAGGCTTGATGAGGCTATGAACCTTGGCAGCGCAGGCAGGAAGAGAAGCAAGCTCTTTGTTATTATTGTAAGCAATGGAGACAGGGATATCGGCATAGCGGTTAATAAATTGCTTGGCGAAGAGGAGCTTTTCATAAAGGCGATTAATGACCGATGGGTAAGCACGAATATAGTCGGAGGCGCATCCATACTCGGCGACGGAAAGGTTGTCCTGATTCTGAATGTGGATGCGATTATAAAAAAGGCAAGCGGTGTAAAAATTTCTAATTTCTAAATCATAATTCCTAATAAAATGTCAAATGTCAAAAAAAACATAAATTGGAAATTTAATCATTGGACATTTCATTAGAAATTAGAAATTTGGATTTAGGATTTTTAAGTTGGTCGTAGGATGGCTTAGGCGAAGAGAACCTGTCTTAATTTATGGACATAAAACCAAAAAATAAAATACGTGTTCTTGTAGCGGATGATTCCGCTCTTATGAGAAAACTCATTCCCCACATCCTTGCAAAAGACCATGACATAGAGGTTGTTGCAACGGCAGTTGACGGTCTCTTTGCCCTGAAAAAGATAGGTGAATACAGGCCCGATGTTATAACCCTTGATGTTGACATGCCGAGAATGGACGGCCTGACTGCGCTTAAGCATATTGTGGCGGAATACAAAACGCCTGTGATAATGGTTAGCTCCCTTACAGAGGCAGGGGCAGAGCTTACCTTAAAGGCCCTTGAACTCGGGGCAATGGATTTTATAACAAAGCCCCATGACGCAATATCGGTTCATATCGGCGATATTGCGGACGACCTTATAAGAAAGATAAAGGCTATTGCAAAGGTTTCGCCAACAAGATTGTTCACTGCTCCAAGACCGGCTGCCCCTTTGCAGAAGAGCCCCAGGAGGATAGACAGGACTGCAAATAAGGTTGTTGCCATCGGCATCTCTACCGGCGGACCAAATGCGCTTACATATCTTTTACCCATGCTTCCTGCGGACATATCGGCAGGGGTACTTATAGTTCAGCACATGCCTCCTGGTTTTACAGAGGTTTTTGCCGCCCGTTTGAATAATATATGCAAGATAGAGGTTAAGGAGGCCAGGGATGGCGATATGGTTATTCCTGGCAGGGCAATTATAGCGCCGGGTGGAAAACATATAAAGGTGAAGAAGACCAATCTTGGTTCGGTTGTTATCGTGAGCAGCACAGCGCCGGTAAATGGGCACCAGCCTTCAGTAGATGTGCTTTTTAATTCTGTTGCAATAGAATACGGGCATGATGCGGTAGGTGTTATTATGACGGGGATGGGCGAGGACGGGGCAGAAGGGCTTGGCCGGATAAAGGCCGCGCGTGGTGCAACCATTGCGCAGGACGAGGAAAGCTGCGTTGTTTACGGCATGCCCAAGGTTGCCGTTGAGCGTGGCTATGCGGACAGGATAGTGCCGCTAAATGATATGGCAGGCGCTATTACAGAGGCAGTATCAAAAGACAGTGGACAATTAACAGTGAACAGTTATCAGTGAACAGTTATCAGTGAACAGTGAAAAACAAAACTGCTAACTGATAACTGGTAACTGATAACTGAAAAAGGGGATAGAATATATGGAAATGAGAAATAAAGAAGAGACAGCCGTCAGCCCTTACAGGTTCCTCATAGTGGACGATTCCGTGTTTGCAAGGAAGAACATGTCAAAGGTTGTGGAGATGATAGGAGCCGTTGTAGTAGGAGAGGCGACGACAGGCAAAGAGGGTATTGAGCAGTATTTCAAACTGAAGCCCGACCTGGTTATCATGGATGTCTCCATGCCGGAGATGGAAGGCCTGGAGGCGATGGCAAAGATAAAAGAACGCGATAATGACGCAAGGGTGATTATTGTGAGTTCCATGGGCTATCAGGAGCTTGTAAAAAAGGCGTTAATCCTCGGCGCAAAACATTTCATATCCAAGCCTTTTGACCCTGCAAAAGCTGCGGAGATTATACAATTTGTGTTGAAGGAGATAAAGACAGTGAACAGTGAGCAGTGAACAGTTATCAGTGAAAAACAATAACTGATAACTACTAACTGATAACTGCTAACTGCTAACTGATAACTGGTAACTGATAACTGGTAACTGATAACTGTATGAGACTTGACTATATAAATCCATTTGTGGAAGCCACCCACAACGTGCTTGAAGATGTGATCAAGACGATTGTGCATAAAGGGAAATTGTCGCTTAGCGGCGGGCCGGTGGCAAGCAGGGGGCTTCTCGTGGTTATAGGGCTGACAGGGGATGCGGAGGGGCAGGTTTTGTTTGATATGGAGGCGGAGACTGCCGTAAAGATAGCGTGCATTATGAATGACAAAAAATTTGACTCTGTTCAGCCGATGGTAATTGACAGCATTGCGGAGCTTGTAAATATAATTACCGGGAAGGTGTTAACCATACTTAACGATAAAGGGTTTAATCTCAGGCTTACGTCGCCTATGGTTTTCACAGGCAATGCCACTATGAGCAGCGGCATCCGCCTTGAAACCCTTGTTGTGCCGTTTGCAACGGATTATGGCGAGTTTGTTGTAAATGTGGCTGTAAGGCCGGCAGGGTGACCCTTCGACAGGCCTTCGGCGTGAGCTCAGTCGAACGCTTGTCTAACTATCAAACAGGCGTGTCAAGATCGATTGGTTCTGTCATTTTCCTAAGAGAATATTTCAACCTATGTATGAGCCTTTCCTCATCTGCCATAAGCCCCTTTATTCTTATCTTGAGAAGCAGATGCGGTATCCCCTTTCTTTCCTCTATCCGGTATATGATTCTATACCATGCCCCGAATACCCTCAATGACATTGCCAAGAGTACGAATACGCCCGACCACCATAGTATCGGAACCCCTGGGTCATAACGATAGCTCAGTATAGACGCCTCCTTAAACTCTTTCAAGCTAATCCTTCTGCTGTCCACTACAAGGCTTCCATCCTGCTCCAATTTGCCCAGCTTTTCTATTTCTGATTTCCCGGCGCTATCCTTTTTTATGAAAGAGACATCAGCAAACGGCCTTATCTTTTCTATAGTGCCATCTCTTTTAAAAAGCGCCCCTGTCCTTATTGTGCCGAATATAAATGTCCCTTCTATACCCGGAACAATCAGTTCCTTTCCGGTTTCTGTTTCCAGCAGAATTGGATTGTCGTCCACCTGTATTTTTAGATTTTGTTTATAGGCTGCCTGGTAAAATGTCACTCCTTGGTAGAAGAGCGGGTCGTTTACCTCTATTGTCTTTTCCAAAACAGCCTGGTTCCCTTCCCCGATTACTGATTTCGGGGACAAGTTTATAACCTTAAGCCTGCTTTTCCAATCTTTTGGGAAATAAGACTCATTCTTCAGAAGATATTTTGGATCACGCCAGCCCATGCCAACTGCAAGACGTGAGAGTTTATCGCCTGGATAATCCAATGCCGGGAGTTGGTTATACTCTGTTATAAATTCTTGCAGCGCAAGCCTGAAATTAAGCTCGCGAGGTTTTCTACCCCAGCTGCGATTCCACCTGCTTATTGCAGCCGGTTTTATTATTGTTTCTTCGCCAGGGCGGAGGGTAATTTCGTCCTCAAATGAAAAGAGATATGTCAGAAAGAACCCCAGAAAGCAGAACAATATAGACAGATGATATATCCATGTAAGCCATTTATAAGACCACCCTTTTTCAATTATTTTCGTATCCGTGCCTATGTCCAGCATTTCTGGATCAGATGACTGTTCTCTAAATCCCAAATCCTTTTTAAATACCTCTCTTACTCCTTCCAGGGCATCTTCCAGATGAGGATTTATTTCTAAGGGGAATATGTGCGTAGGGATAAATTGTAAATCTTCCGTCTTTGCAATGCCTTGGTTTAAAAGTACGAAAAGCCTTTCAATAGTGCAGATGAAGAGGTTTATAAAGAGGAGAAGTGCGGTGATTAAAAAACCCGGCGTAGTAAATATATTTAACAGGTTAAAAAAGACGACAAGGGAGGCAAACCTGCCGCCTGCCTCTATATACTCCTCCAACTCTCCGCCTTGGGGGAAAATAGTTCCCAGTATATAAAAGCCGACCAAAATACCAAGCAATACAATAGATGTTTTGAGGGATGCAAACCTCCTGTAGAGTTTGGCTTCCCTTATCTTCTGCAGGTTTAAGTCTTTTATATTTTTTAGAATAGCCATTGGGTTTAAATCTACACTATTAGAGGGTAGAAGTCGTTTCCAGACATCACCCTTCGACAGGCTCAGGGTGACAATGTTATGGTGAGCTTGTCGAACCATCACATCGCATACAAATGTAAACTTGGTATGCCAAGAAGCCTTGCCAGCCAATTTACTCCAATGAATGTCATGAGCATGCATATAAATCCAAGGATGTTCAAAAGAGAAGCCGGCATCTCCTTCCATTTTGGTATTGACATGGAATGAAGATACATGGCAAATACCGTCCAGGTGATGAGCGACCATGTCTCTTTTGGATCCCATCCCCAGTATCTGCCCCACGCGTCATTTGCCCATGCAGCCCCGGAAAATATGCCGAATGTAAGAAGTGGAAAACCGAACAAGGCAAGCCGGAAGGATTGCCTGTGAAATGTTTCAAGATTATGCATATTGAGACCATATTCCAGCTTTAAGCCCTTTTTCACGGATGGTTTTACTGCAAGGTATGATATTTCAATAGAACAGCTTACAACAAAGACCGCATAGGATAAAAATGCAAGGATTACATGCCATTCAAACCAGTAGCTTTGAAGCGGGGGGGAGAGGGGCTCTACAGCAGGGCTCCGAGTTAGCAGGGCATAGAAACAGGCGCCCATGGAAAGGGCGGATACAAGAATTCCAGCCAGATAGACATCCTTCCATTTTCTTTCTACATAGAGATAGGTGATAGATGCTGACCACGCAAACCATGACAGGCTTTCGTAAAGGGTTTGAAAGGGCGCCCTTTGCCCCTCAAATGTTCTTAAGAGTATAAGGCCTGCATGGGTGATTGCTGTTAGCCAGAGTATGTTCGTGCCTATTCTTCCATGCCCTGTCTTTTTTGTAATGAGATGGATGATGTAGAGGATAAGACAGATTCCATAGAAAAGGGCCACGAGCCAGAAAAGCCTTATTTCTATGGAGAGGAGATAGGCATCCCTGGATAGTATTGCTTCAAGATTTGACATTGATGGGATTCTATATCATATTTTAATTGGATTGACAAGGTATTAGCTTTAAGGTTATTATGAATTTAACAGGTTGATGAAAAATATTTTTTATAGTCATTGCGAGCCGGTGAGCCGAAGCCATGACCAGAAAACAAGTATGGCCTGGCGCCAGGCTAGAGTTGAGGGAAAGGGGAAATAATCTCGTATCTAAATAAAGCAATAAGTTAGAGACTGCTCTGAGCCTGTTCCGAGCCAAAGTTGCGTTCTAAGGGCGAAGCAGGCACCGAGGAATCTGGGTTGCAGCGGGCTTTGCCCTCGCAATGACTTCGGCGGTTTGCTTCGCCAGTGATTTAATCAGGGGTAGGGGAAGCAACCGCTAAAATCGCTCCTCGCAGCGACATTTTAGTGGTTTTTCAACAACCTGCTAAACCAACTATTTAAAAGGAGGTCTGTCGGGGTGAACAATATCAGATGCTATTGTTGTGAGAAAGAACTCTCTGAAGGGAGTCTTAAATATGTTGTAGAGATAAAGAGTTTTGCAGACTTTGATGGTTTCCTTGAGGATTATCCCGGTGATATAGAGTCTGGCATGATAGAGCTGCTGGAAGAGATAGAAGATATAGATCAGAAGACATTAGAGGATGATGTCTATCAGGACTTGATTTTCGTATTGTGTAAAGAATGCAAAGATAAGTTTTATAAGAATCCATTTAAGAGTGCGCAGCAATTCTACTTGGATAAAGAAATAAAGGGTTCTATGCACTGATGAGATATGCATGTATCTCTGATATCCATTCCAATCTTGAAGCCCTTTCTGCAGTTCTTAATCAGATAGATTTGTTGGATATAGATGATATTATATGCCTCGGCGATATAGTTGGTTATAACGCTGACCCCAATGCATGTATTGAGATAATTAATAGCCGTGGCGTCAAATGCATAATGGGCAACCACGATGCGAGGGCTTCCGGCCTTGAAGAGCCTGACGATTTTAATTACCTTGCCAAAGAGGCTATTCTCTGGACACGCCATCAATTACCCCCCCCAAGCCTTGCCTTTCTTAAAAATCTTCCACGAAAGATTTCCTTTCCTCAGGATAAGCTGCTCGCTGTTCATGGTTCCATACAATCTACAGATGAATATATCATGTCGTTACAGGATGTGGTTACGAATTTTGCGCTTATGGATCAGGAAATAGATGTGAACCCTGTTGGAATGCCTTTAGAGAAGGATGCTGCTCAAGGAGATAGGTATAACGTCTCTTTGTCAGAGCCTTCCAATGGGGTGAAGGTCTGTTTTTTTGGACATACCCATGTAAGAATAGTCTACAAAGAAATGAGAAAGAATATATATCCATGCTATGAAAGCATCATAACGATAGAAGATACTATGAGGTATCTCATAAATCCTGGCAGTGTTGGCCAGCCGAGGGATGGGGATTCGAAGGCATCGTTTTTGATATATGATACGAGTGCGAAAAAGGTGGAATTTATGAGGATTAGCTATGATGTAGATAAGACCTGCAAGAAGATTATAGCAGCAGGCCTGCCGGTAGAATTGGCGGAAAGGTTAAGGGCAGGTTGGTAAATAAAGGGAAGAATGCTGAAATGCTGAAACTAAACAGGCAAAAACAGGCATTGACATACATTCCCTGTTAGGGTAAAAAAAGGTATTATTTATTCTGAAACGGGAAGGTTTCCCGATTTAAGGACTTTTATAGAACGAACTTCATTTGATTGCGAGGTTTTTATCATGGTACGACTCCTGCAACTCAACTCAACTTAACTCAACAAATAACATCTTTATTTATAGTTCTTAATCAAACGGCTTTTCTTGCAGCAATGCGGAAAGGCCGTTTTTGTTTTGC
>JACPZB010000110.1 GCA_016195725.1 Deltaproteobacteria bacterium
AGACAAATTGGTTCTTTCCGCCGATTGTAACTCTGCATGCGCCGCACATGCCTGTGCCGTCAACCATGATAGGATTCAAGCTGACAACGGTATGTATTTTATAAGGCCGCGTCACATTGCATACCGCCCTCATCATGGGCACAGGGCCTATGCCGACAACCAGACCGATCTTTGTCTGCTCATCTATCAGCTTTTGAAGTATCTGCGTCACAAACCCGTGATGGCCGTAACTGCCGTCGTCTGTTGTTACAATCAGTTCATCGCTTGTCTTTCGCATTTCATCTTCAAGTATTAGAAGCTCTTTTGTCCTTGCGCCTATTATGGAAATGACCTTATTGCCTGCTGCCTTCAATGCCTTTGCAATAGGATATACAGGCGCAGCGCCTATGCCGCCTCCGACACAGACCGCTGTGCCGAAATTTTCTATATGTGTCGGTTTGCCGAGCGGGCCGACAACATCCATGATGCTGTCTCCTTTTTCCAAGTCGCCGAGCATGGAAGTTGTCTTGCCGACCTCCTGGGATATGATGCTAATCGTGCCTTCGTTTATATCAGAATCCACAATGGTCAAAGGCACTCTCTCCCCATGTTCATTCAGACGGATTATGATAAACTGGCCTGCCTTCCGTTTTTTTGCAATCATAGGCGCCTTTATCCTGAAAAGGGCAACGGTGTGTGAAAGCTGTTTTTTTTCTGTTATCTCAAACAAGGTAGGCTCCTTTCTGTTCAACAAATACGGTTAGAAGATATAAAATATATCAATTAACTTGTCAATCACAAATCAGGACAATGCTCCATCTGCTCCGGCAGTCATCCTACTTCTTTTCTTCTGAAATCTTTAATCCCAGCGCCTTCAGCACTATCTTCATATCTTCCCATACCTCCTTTTTTTTACTCTCATTTCTCAAAAGATAAGAAGGATGAAATGTTGGCATAAGCTGGATATTGTTCCTATACCAGTAAAATCTTCCGCGCAACGCAGTTATTTTTTCGGTTGTATTTAAAAGCGTTTGTGTAGAATGGGTCCCAAGGGCAACAATTATCTTTGGCCTGATTGCATCAATCTGCTTTTCCAGAAACGGCCTGCAGGCTGCTATTTCGTCAGGTTCTGGATTGCGGTTGCCCGGCGGTCTGCATTTTACAACATTACAAATATATACATCTTCTCTCTTTAATCCCATTGCATTAATTATCCTGGTTAACAGCTGACCTGCCCTTCCTACAAACGGCTCTCCCTGAAGATCTTCGTCTTCTCCGGGCCCCTCCCCAACAAATACAAGACTGGCATGAGGATGACCCACACCAAAGACAATATTCGTCCTTGTCTTATGTAACTTGCACCTCCTGCAATCACCAAGTTCTACGCGAATAGACTCAAGATTTAAGTTGCACGTTTCAAGGCTTGCGTTATCGGCAACTTGCGTTTGATAGCTTGAACCTTGCAGTCTGGCATTTATAACTTTCCTTTGGAAAGGCAATTCCTCTATGCCAATTTCCTTTAGATAGAGCAAGTAGTTTCCTATCTTCTTATGGAATACCGCAATATCGTTCATAGTTCTCTCCCCTTACAGCCCTCACTTTTTGCTGTAATATTTTAGCATGTGCTTTTTAGTCATTGTAGTTTTTTTTATTTTTGTCTTTATTCCTGATAATGTATATGCGTAGGTACCTGCAACACATCTGGAATTTGACCGTGATATGCTAAACAATATCAGATTTATGCCGATGCTGCTGCAAGAACTTTTATCAAATTTCCCTTATGATTATCTCTATGGAAATATAAGCGCTGATATAGTTGTCGGCAAGAACTTAACAGAAGCATTCAAACACTGTCATAAACTGGAGGATTGGCCTCAAGGTACTCAAAAACACCAAGACCGATCCGCAAAAAAGGCATTTGCCTACGGTTATATGAGCCATCTTGCAGCAGATACTGTCGCGCACAATTATCATATCCCTGAAAAATTTATTCAATCGTTTTCAAGTAGAATTCTCAGACATACCTACTGGGAGATGCGATTTGACGCCCTCGCTGATAAAAACGTCTGGAAACTCCCTTCTAAGATGTCCAAAGAAATCCACAGAGAAAATGACAATCTCCTCAAAGGCATACTTGAAGACACTCCTTTGCCTTTCGGAACAAATAAAACTATTTTTTCAAGTATCCTTTTAATACACAGATTAAATCAATGGCAAAGCATGCTGGATACGCTCTCTTCATCTTTCAAATGGATTCTTAGCATGGAAGAGCGAAGGCAATATTATAATCACTCCTTGGATGCCATCAAGGATTTTTTAATCCACGGCCGGAAGGCAAGATGCTTTAGAGACGACCCGACCGGCAAGACAAAGCTTGCTACCGCAAAAAAATTGCGAAGCCATTTTCGAACTCTAATCCAACATAAAAAGATTTTTAAATTTTCACTTCAAAATTTTCAATTTGCAATGAAGTTCAGCCTTTCATTGCCCTTACTACCTTATCAAGAATTCGCTCTGCCACTTCACTTTTTGGAAGGGGCGGCAGCGCTTCTACACCGCCCTCTCCATCTATAACTGTTACTTGCGTTACTTCCCCGTCAAAACCAGTCGGGTCGTTTGCAACTATTAAATCCAGTTTTTTCTCCTTAAGTTTCTTCCTGGCATTTGCCAGAATATCTTCTGTCTCCAGTGCAAAACCAACAAGGAACTGTCCCCTTTTTTTATTTCCCAATTCCTTAAGAATATCCTGAGTCCTCTCCACCTCTATATTCAATCTCGCCTCTTCCTTTTTAACCTTTTTTCTATGACTTATTTTAGGCCTGTAATCAGATACAGCAGCAGCCATGATAACTACCGTGGATTGAGGATAATGCCTCATGGCGGCCTCTGCCATCTCTTCTGCTGTTATAGTTTTTATAAAGGCAACACCCCTTGGGTGCTGTAAATAAGAAGGCCCGCTTACCAGAACAACCTCTGCCCCCCGTCTTCTGGCAGCCTTTGCAATGGCATACCCCATCTTGCCTGACGATGGATTAGAGATAAACCGTACGGGGTCTATTGCCTCTCTGGTGGGACCTGCAGTAACCAGCACCTTCTGACCTTTGAGGTCTTTTGGCGCAAGACATTCCTCTGCTGCATCTACAATATCTTCATGGGGCGCAAGTCTGCCTTTGCCTTCATAACCGCAGGCAAGATCCCCTTCATCAGGCCCAATAAAGCAGTAGCCGATCTTTCTAAGCCTTTCTATATTATGCTGGACAATTTTATTTTCATACATATTGGAATTCATTGCTGGCGCAAAAAGCACTGGTGCCTTTGTAGCCATAATAACAGTTGTCAAAAGGTCGTCTGCGATGCCGCATGCAACCTTTCCTATGATATTCGCAGTTGCAGGAACAACAACTACCAGGTCTGCCTTTTCTGATAGGTCAATGTGGGATATCTTTGATTCCTGAGAGAGGTCAAACATATCCTGACTTACAGGATTTCTGGCGACTGTCTGAAGGCTCAGCGGAGTTATAAAATTTGCCGCCGCCTTTGTCATAACAGGCCATACCTCAGCGCCATTTTTTATAAAAAGCCTTGCAAGCTCAATGGCCTTGTATGCAGCTATTCCTCCTGTAATGCCAAGGACTATTTTCTTGTTGTTGAGTATCATATTATTTTAAAAACTCCGAAAAGGGCAATATTTGCGCTCTTATAAAAATTTGCAAACGCAGGATTTTAGCCAAAGCCTGCTCCTGACAGGCTCAGGAGACAACGCAGCACTGCCCCCCAAAGGCTGGGTCGGACGTTTTTCAGCGTTAACTCTATATATCCAGATAGGCAACTTCTAACGCATGTTTTTCTATAAATTCTCTCCTGGGCTCAACCTCATCACCCATGAGCTTTGTAAATATACCATCCGCCTCAACGGCATCTTCAACCTTTACCTGAAGAAGGGTTCTCTTCTCAGTATCCATTGTTGTCTCCCAGAGTTGTCCAGGGTTCATCTCTCCAAGCCCTTTGTATCTCTGGATATACAAGCCCTTCTTCCCAAGCTCCAGCACATGGGTCATCAGGCCGTTAAATGTATTTATCTTTATTTCTGCACCAATGCCCTTTAGGATAAACGGCGGTTCTCCAATAGATTTTAATTCCTTGCCAATCTGTCTTAATTCCTGAAACTCTGGAGAGTGCATAAGGTCCCAATCAATAACAGTCTCTATCCTTGCCCCATTTTTCTTGGATAATGCCTTAATGGCCAAACAGTCATGTTCTATATCATTGTCTGTTGAAAATTCTACGGGCATAATATCAGGGTGAAAGGTCTTTATATAGGTCTTGACATCCTCTATTAGATTGTTTACAGCCTTGGAATTTTTAAGCGTATCCGCGCTGAAGCCCTCTTCCATGGCAAATGCAGCCGCTATCTCGCCCTCCTTTCTTCTCTTGTTAAACCGCTTTATTATGCCCTGAAATCTTGCCGCGCTTTTCAGCATTTTAAAGAGCTGCTGCGCTTTTATTTCCGTCTTTGCCCCTTTTGGTTTAAGCGCAAGCCCTTCTACTGCAGCCTCAAGGATAAAGTCCTCCAGCGCTGTTTCGCCCTTTATATATTTCTCTGCCTTGCCTCTCTTCACCTTAAAGAGCGGCGGTTGGGCGATATAGAGATACCCGCCCTCAACCAAAGGCGTCATCTGCCGGTATAAAAATGTTAAAAGAAGCGTCCTTATGTGCGAGCCGTCAACATCCGCATCGGTCATGATGATGATCTTGTGATAACGGAGTTTTGCAGGATCAAAATCCTCTTTGCCGATACCGCAACCGAGCGCTGTTATCACCGTCCTTATCTCTTCATTGGAGAGCATCTTGTCAAACCGCGCCTTTTCCACATTCAGTATCTTTCCCCGAAGCGGAAGTATTGCCTGAAATCTCCTGTCCCTCCCCTGCTTTGCGGAGCCGCCTGCTGAATCGCCCTCAACTATAAAGATTTCACTCAGCGCAGGATTTGATTCCTGACAGTCAGCAAGCTTGCCCGGAAGCGATGACGCATCCAGCGCCCCTTTTCTCCTTATAAGCTCCTTTGCCTTTTTTGCCGCCTCCCTTGCCCTTGCGCCTTCCGCTGCCTTTTCAACAATCTTTTTCGCCACAGACGGATTCTCTTCCAGAAATGCCGCCAGCTTGTCATTAACGATAGCCTTTACATAACCCTCAACCTCGCTGTTGCCGAGTTTAGTCTTTGTCTGTCCTTCAAACTGCGGATTGGGAAGCTTAATGCTTATAACCGCAGCAAGCCCTTCTCTTACATCATCGCCCTGCAAACCTTCTTTCAGGTCTTTGAGCAGATTGGTGTTGGAGGCATAGCTGTTTATCGTCCTTGTGAGCGCAGATTTGAAGCCGACCATGTGTGTTCCGCCTTCTGTTGTGTTTATGTTGTTTGCGTATGAAAAAAGATTCTCAGAATAGCCGTCGTTCCACTGCATGGCTATCTCCATCTGGATTTTTTCCTTCTCTCCGGAGATATAGATGATTTTGGGATGAACCGACGTCTTGCTTTTGTTCAGATGCTCCACAAACGAGGTGATGCCGCCTTGATACTGGAATTCATGCCTCTTGTCGTTCCGCTCATCTTCTATGGTAATGCGGATTCCGGCGTTTAAAAATGAAAGCTCCCGAAGCCTCTGAGAGAGCGTGTCAAAGCTGAACTCTGTTGTTTCAAAGATTTTCTTGTCCGGCTTAAAGGTAACACGGGTGCCTGTTTTCTGCGTTTTTCCCACAATCTTTAAAGATTCAACCGGCTTGCCGCCTTCATACCTTTGCTGAAAGACCTTGCCACCGCGCTTTATCTCCACCTCAAGCCATTCGGAAAGAAAATTCACAACCGTAACGCCCACGCCGTGCAGACCGCCGGAAACCTGATAAGCCTTGTTCTCAAACTTTCCGCCTGCGTGAAGTTCCGTCAAAACAACTTCAACCGCCGGTCTTTTCTTCTGAACATGCATTTCGGTTGGGATGCCTCTGCCGTCGTCTATAACAGTTACGCTGCCATCAGTGTGAATCTTCACATCCACATTCTTGCAAAAACCTGCTAAAGCCTCGTCAATTGAGTTGTCAACAACCTCGTATACAAGGTGGTGAAGCCCCTGAGCGCCGGTAGAACCTATGTACATGGCAGGCCTCTTCCTTACAGCATCAAGCCCCCCTAAGACCTTTATTGATTCTGCGTCATATTGATTTTTTTGCGCCTCTTCTTTTGCCAATTTACTGCCTCCTGAATTTGATTTAATTAAGCTCTATATTATTCTGCGGCGGCTTGCCCATAAGCCCCTGGGAAAAAATCTCTGTTATAGAAGCCATAATGCCGTTTCCCTCAGAAACAGGCTTAGCCATTAATCTATAATGTTTTGCCCAAAGAATGGTTTCTGGTGCAAGGTCAAGTTCTTTATTTATATCAGCGCAACGCACAGCACATATCTCAAGCTTATCCTTAAATGTTAATAAACCCTGGTCAGTTAACCTTCGGCCCAACGGCTCCATGCTGGCAGATATCTTCTCCAAAAGATATTTATTAAGCCCTGTTATGGGAAACACAGAACGGGCATAGACTAATTTCTTACCATCCTGAATAAGCCATACATCACGAACTACCGTATCCTGGGATGCATCAACTTCTAAATAATCTGCCTCCCTCTTTTCTATTTTGCGGACTTCATAGTTTTTAATTGCTATATCCACAGGAGATTGATTGATTGTTTCTAAAAACCCTGTCAGCGAGTCATCAGATATGAGCATACTGCATTTGGGCAACAGGTGATATTTTTTAAGCAAATGGACAGCCTTCTTGTTATCCAACCATCTCCATCCTGCGGCAATAGAGTAATCCATACAGCCTCGCACTATCCCAAGTTAAGGTCGGCACTACTCTCAGAGCGCCATAGTCTCCGCAGCCCCTACACCGGGCCATCAACCTCAACTCTTGAATTATTATACGATACCATACCAACAATGGTTTGGTCAATGGATGATGAATATTCCCTGCCAGTCATCCGGCGGCGGGCTGACCATGAACTGACGGCATCTCTGGATAAACAACAAGGAAGGGCCGTCATCAGGCTTTAACTCTATGACGGCATTAAATGCCTTAACAGCTTCGCCCCATTTTCTCTCGCGATAATATCTTACACCTTTGTGAAAGGCGTCTGCTGTTTCTTCCAAAGATGATGAAGCGCCTCTTACACCCATAAGCTCATATATCGCTACCGGTTTGACCTTGCCCTTTACCTGGACGATATCAAGTTCTCTGCAAAACAGCTCACCTTTAATTTCCCTATTTACCCTTTCGCTTATAACTATGTTCGTGCCGTACAACTTGTTTAATCCCTCTAATCGCGAAGCAAGATTCACATTATCCCCGACTACTGTATAGTCATACTTCTGCTCTGAGCCAACATTGCCAACGACCATATTCCCCGTGTTTATACCAATGCCAATGTTCAGAAGAGGCAGCCCTCTGTTTTTCCAATCTTGTCTCATGCCCTCAAGCCTTTCCATCATATCAAGGGCTGTAAGGCATGCCTTCCTTGCATGATTTTCCTGCGCCAGGGGGGCACCGTAGACAGCCATGATTGCATCGCCTATGTATTTGTCAAGATAACCCTCGTATTTAAAAACCACATCGGACATTGCCGACATATATTCATTCAGGAGTTTGATAAGGGTGTCAGGTTTCAACCCTTCTGAGATAGTGGTAAATCGCCTTATATCGCTGAAGAGGACGGTGAGCTCCTTTTCCTCTCCCCCGAGTTTGAGCTTTTCGGGATGCTTTAAGAGTTCTTCCATTACCGGCGCCGCAACATAATACTGAAATGTACCTTTCAGCCTTTTTTTTTCCTTTGCCTCCAGCGTATATCTATAAAGCGTAAGGCATGAATAGGCAATGATAACCGTCAGGACAGGATAGGTTATGTTGATAAGCAGCCCTTTGTTAAAGAGATATGCGCTCAAATAGACATACCCCGCAAGAAAGGCTATGACGGCAAAGGCCCCCCCCGCGGCAGGAAGCCTTGGAACAGCAATGCCCAGAATGATGCCAACTGCCATGATGACCAGCATATCCAGCAGGCCGAACCACTGAGGCCTTAGAATGAATCTTTTGTGAAGGATATTATCTATCACGGTTGCGTGTATATCTATCCCCGGATAGGTCCCTTCAAACGGCGTAACCCTCATGTCATAAATGCCTACTGCAGTGGAGCCAACAAGGACTATCTTATCCTTCAGTTTTTCTTTTTCTATACGGCCGTTTATTATATCCGCAATGGAATAATGAGGGAATATGCCCTGGCCGCCATAATAGTTAATCAACAGCCTTCCGGTTTCATCCGCCGGCATAGATGTCTCTCCAAGTTGTATGCTTGCCACGCCGTAATCGGTAAGCGTAAGGGATAGAGGAGTATCGCCGAGGTAGGTCTTTAAGGCTTGCAGAGAGAGCGGCGCATAATATTTATCTTTATATTTTATAACAAGCGGGTTCCATCTTACCGAGCCGTCGCTGTCGGGAATGATATTGTAATAGCCGAAACCCCTTGCGCTCTTTGCGATTACCTCTATGTTCGACTCTATCGCAGAGGCGGTAATCATATTCTCTCCGCCCTGCTTTAAGACCTTGACTTTTTGATAGTTATGGGACAATTCTCTTCCTTCCCTTGGCGCCTCGCCTTTGTCAAAATGGAAAAAGTATCCAAGGACAACTCTACCCGATTTATCCACAGATTTGCCCAGTTGAATATCGGAATCAAGCTCTGTTTTAGCCTTATTGATATATTCTGCAAAACCGGACGGCATGCCTGCCTTGTATCTTTCTTTCAATGAGAGCAGGGCTTTGAGTTCAGAGTGTTCATCAGGTTCTGAAAATACAATGTCAAAGGCTATAACCCTTGCGCCATACGATGTTAACGCGTCAATGAGGCGGGCAATGGTTGTCCTCGGCCACGGCCACCTACCAAGCTCATCCAGGCTCTTTTCATCAATGGTGGCTATAACGACTTCCTTGCCGGGTGTTATTGACGATCTGTTTTTGAATCTTGCGTCAATGGTTTTTAATTCCAGGATCTCCAAAAAGGAAGTGGACAAAAAATAAGTAACTATGAAAAGAAGGCTTATTCCTATTGCAATCTTAAGATAACTCAGTTTAAAGATTCTTTTTATTTTCATAATAGAACCAGAGAAGGGCAAAACGAGAACAGACGAAAGACTTGAGATTATATTTCATCTCAGCCTTGCACAATAAAAATAGAGATTTAAGGTATGAAAGTCAAGGGATAAGTGGAAAGAATTCGGGGAATTAAGATTCCAAAATACAAACGCAAGATTTGAGCCAAAGACAATGATGTATGTGAGTATTTGGACAGCCCGGCCCATTGCTCCGCAATGGATCCCCCGGACGAAGTATTTCGCCAAAAATTGCGTTTGTAGCTTACGGTCTTGGGGCAATAGTGGCCAGGAATACAAGCCTTGTCTTGGCAACATAACCATGAGCCTCTCCTGGCTCCCAAATTATGACAGAAGAGGGGCCGCCAACAACTTCTTCTCCCTCAGTTAAAAATATACCCTCCCCTTCCAGAACAGTCATCATAACCCTTGAATTGCTGCGGCACTTTTTAACACCCTGGCCAGGCTCTGAACAAAACAGGGCCAACCGTACCTGGTCAGAATCAAATAGAATAAAAGAGTTTTTTGAATCAGGATTGAAGCTTATGAGTTGTTTTGTGTCCAATTTTTTCACGGTCTGCTACTCCTTTTGGTATGCAAATTTTATCCTCTTTTTTATGAACTTTTTAAGTATTAAGATGCCATATCTCACAGTATTTTGTATGATTTTAATCATATTTGTGTAAATTTTGAAATACTACACATTCTCATCAAATCCAACTGTCTGCTATACTTTTTGCCCTTATACAATCATTGATAATTTTTTAATAATTTCAGCAACTTATATGCATTCATGAAACAGCTAAACCTTTACCCCGTTATACCCCATGAAGGGTGGATGTAACGAGGTTTACTCTTAATTTAACCTGTACTTTTGGACAGCTATATTAAAACATTTTTTATAGTATACTATAGACTTAAAATAGCACTAAGATGTCTGAAGGGCTGAGCAGCATAATCCTCTTGCCCTTCTCTATGTCAATAATATTTTACAGGAAGTATGTATGGCTGATGAGATTATATGCCCAAGATGTAAAAAGGAATCTTTTACGGCTGCCCCTTATGCCTATTTACCGTGCCCCCATTGCGGTCAGTCCTTCTCCATGAGTGGCATGGATAAAAGGTTTTATCCTCGTGTATATAGAGAAGTAGCCTTTTCTCTTAATGTCGGCAGTGAGGTCGCATCAGCCAAGACAATCGATATTTCAAGAGATGGACTGGGCATTGCAGTGACTGGAACACACAACATCCCTGTTGGAAAAACGCTCAATATTTATGTGCCAGAGCTTGGCATTGATTCAAAGGGAGAGGTTGTCTGGCAAAAAGTCCTCAAGAAAGAAACTTCTTCAGAAACCCGTATGGGAATAAGATTCCACTAATCCTTCCAAAAATTCTTCCTTGACAAAGGCCATTTAAACAGCAACCGTTAAGCTTTTCCTTGACTTACCAACTGCTCTCCTTTACTATCTTTTCGCTATGGAAGGCATTCCATTACTAAGAGACATAATCATATTGATGGGTGTGTCAATCCCCATACTTATAATCTTCCATAGGCTTGGCATACCAACCATCTTAGGTTTTCTTGCTACCGGCTTTATTATCGGCCCCCACGGATCCAAGCTGATAACCGAAGTTGGCACCGTAGAACTCCTGGCCCAAATCGGAGTTGTAATGCTCCTTTTCACCATTGGCCTGGAGCTTTCTTTTGCAAAGCTAAGAAATGTCGGCAGAGAGGCTGTTCTCTACGGCGGACTGCAGATAATACTTACTTCCGCTATTATAATTGCAATTGCCAGGATATTTAACCACCCCTTCCCTCAATCCATCCTTTTCGGGTTTATCATAGCGCAAAGCAGCACCGCAATAATTATCAAAATTTTGAGCGACAGAGGCGAGATAGATTCATCTTATGGACGGCTTTCCATGGGTATCGTGATAGTTCAGGATATTGCTGTCGTCCCTATGATCATCCTGCTGCAATATATCGGAAAGGTGGAGGGCATAACAACGCTCATCATTACAAAAAGCATACTGACTGCAATCATAGCTGTGTCTGCAATCCTTGTGGCAGCATATTTTCTTGTGCCGCGAATACTTTATCAGGTTGTAAGGCTGAGAAATAGAGAGGTCTTCATAATAACAGCGCTCTTTTTATGCCTTGGCATAGCATGGCTGACATCAAGGGTTGGCCTCTCTCTGGCTATCGGCGCATTTATTGCCGGCCTTGTAATATCGGAATCTGAATACAGCCATCAGATTGTGGCAGATGTCTTGCCCTTCCGGGATGTCCTTTCCAGCCTCTTTTTTATATCCATAGGGATGCTCCTCGAGTTTCATTATTTCCTTTCCCATCTGTCGTATATCTTTCCTATGGTCTGCGCAATTATCGTCCTGAAGATTTTGGTTATTATTGCTGTCGGCCAAATGCTGAGATATCCTTTGCGGCTTGCTGTCATTGTTGCCATCGGTCTTGCAAATATAGGCGAATTTTCTTTTGTGCTTATGAAAATAGGAGAGGCATACAACCTGCTGGATAAGGAGATGTATCAAGCATTTATTGCCGCGTCTATCCTGACCATGCTTGCCATACCGCTGCTGTTTGAGAAGAGCCAGCGGATTGCCCTGTGGTTTGCGCATACATTCGGGGCAAAGGAACTTCATTCTTTTGAGCCTGCTCCCAGGGGAC
Source organism: Deltaproteobacteria bacterium (assembly GCA_016195725.1). GTDB lineage: Bacteria > Desulfobacterota > GWC2-55-46 > UBA9637 > UBA9637 > UBA10170. The sequence continues at coordinate 11,855 of JACPZB010000110.1, forward strand.
TTGCAAACCATGTGATTATTGCCGGTTACGGCTTAAATGGTCAGAATACGGCAAACGTATTGAAAGCAACCGGGATAGAATATATCATTCTGGATATGAACGGCGATAGGGTCGGCATGGCCAAGAAACAAGGACACAGGGCATTATTCGGAGACATAAGCCATGCTGAGATTTTAAAAAAGGCGGGTATTAAAAGGGCCCGGGTTATCGTATTTGCCGTCTCGGACCCCGTTGCAACAAGGATGGCTTTGAAGGCAGCAAAAGATATAAATCCGTCCGTATACGCAATTGCGCGGACCAGATACATAGGCGAGGTGGAGGCCCTTTATAAATTAGGCGCAAATCAGGTAATTTCAGAGGAATTTGAAACATCCGTAGAGATATTTGCGCGGGTGCTGGGAGAATATCATATTCCCAACAACATCATCCAGAATCAGATTGATCTGATACGGCACGAAGGATACGCGATGTTACGCGGCCTTTCCCTGCCAAAGGAAAGATTGATGGAGCTGTCCAGTTTATTTGCGGGCAGCGTAACATCAACATTTCTTGCAACAGAAGATTCTCCGGCAGCAGGCAAGACCCTGGCTGAACTGGATTTGAGAAAAAAGACAGGCGCTATTATTATTGCCATTGTCAGGGGAGGAAAGGCTGCGGCGAGTTTGTCGGCGGATTTCAGAATCAATGCAGGGGATGTGCTGGTCTTGCTCGGCAGTCATGTACAGTTGGATCAGGCGATGCAGGTGTTAAAGCAAATATGAACTCATTTATAATTGCAGCCACCCACAGCGGCGCAGGCAAAACAACCATAACCCTCGGCCTCATGTCTGCCTTGAGGAAAAGGGGAATGATTGTTCAGCCTTTCAAGATTGGGCCTGACTACATTGACCCGGGCTATCATAAAACGGTATGCGGGAGGCCGTCATATAATCTTGATACATGGATGATGGGAATTGACGGGGTTCAAAGGATATTCGCAAAAACAATGACAAATGCAGAAGTTGAGAAGATGAGAAGCATAGAAATACAGAAGTTGGGAAGTTATGAAGATAAGAAGATGAGAAAAAACTCAACCTCTCAACCTCTTAACCTCTCAACCTCTGCATCCACAATCGCCATTATTGAAGGTGTCATGGGGCTTTTTGACGGAAAGGACGGGAACAACGAGGCAGGCAGCACAGGCCATATCGCAAAGGTTTTTAAATTACCCGTGATACTTGTTATTGATGCGAGGAGTATGGCAAGGAGCGTCGGTGCACTTGTCTATGGCTTTGAAAGGTTTGACCCAGATGTAAAGGTTGCCGGTGTTATATTTAATCGGGTTGGAAGCGAGAGGCATTTTAAGATGCTTAAAGAAGCTGTGGAATCAAAGTGCAGGGCAAAGATACTGGGTTATATACCGAGGGATAAAGGAATAAATCTGCCCGAACGACATCTGGGACTGGTAATGGCGGAGGAGGCAGGGGCGGGTGCCCTCTGGGCACGGCAAGAGGCGAAATTAAAAAAGATCGGAGAATTGATACAGAGGTTTGTGGATGTTGATGGGTTGATGAGATTGCTTCGCCTTCGGCTCGCAATGACAGGCAAAAAGGCTCAGAATGATAAGGGCGTCATTGCGAGGACGTTAGCCCGAAGCAATCTAAATTTAAAATCTGCAAATTTAAAATCTGCAATCCACAATCCGCATTCTACAATTGTAAAAATCGCCGTTGCCCTCGATAATGCCTTCTGTTTCTACTATCAGGAAAATCTTGATATGCTGAAAGAACTTGGCGCGGAAATTATTTTGTTTAGCCCTTTAAGAGATAAAAAACTGCCTGAAAATACAAGTGGAATTTATCTCGGCGGCGGCTATCCTGAGCTTTATGCAAAGACGCTTGAGGCAAATGGGGAAATGCGAAGTCAGATAAAACAATTTGCAGACAAAGGCCTTCCTATGTATGCTGAATGCGGCGGGCTTATGTATCTCGGCAAGGGATTAAAGGATTTGGAAGGGGGAAAATATGAAATGGCCGGCGTGTTCCCGTGGGTCTCAAGGATGCTTGAAAAAAGGAAATCATTGGGTTACAGAGAGGTGAAGGCAGTTGACAGTTGTCCGTTCCTTAAAAAAGGAGAAAAAATCCGCGGCCACGAATATCATTATTCAGAAATAGATGAGCCGCCCCAAAAAATAAAAAGGGGTTATCAGCTCACATATAATCCCCCCATCCCCCCTTTAGAAAAGGGGGGCAAGGGGGGATTTGAGGGCTATCTCTACAAAAACACCCTTGCCAGCTATATTCATCTTCACTTTGCAAGCAACCCCAAATTTGCAGAGGGGTTTGTAAGGGCGTGTTCCCTATGCCCTCCTTATTAACTTCAAATCTACAAAAAATGAGTATGCTCTCTCAGTTTTTCAACCAAACGATTTATTTCAATGGTTTGTTGGGTTTCGCAAAGCTCAACCCAACCTACACGGCTTATGTTTTTTGAATTCTTTTTTTCCAATAGCCTGGGTTTCTTCGTAGATGCGCCACAGCAATTACAACTATTTCTTCAGATTCAACTCTGTATAAAATACCAAAGGGGAACCTCCTCGTAAGTCTTCTTCTTAATTCACCTTCAAGAATTGGCCATGTATTCGGAGATTCTGCAATGAACTTTACAGCGCGTTCAACCTCAGAAAGAAAATCAACTCCTAATCTTGTCGCCTGGGATTGATAATATAATGCTGCCTCAAACATTTCCTGCTCGGCTTCCGGAAGGAATACGACATACATCATGCTAATTTTGAAAATGCCTCTTTAAAAACCTGATCAGCAGGTCTTGCCTTTACCTTGCCTTCTTTGTATTCCCTATACCGACGTTCTGCTTCCTCAATCCATAACCGCTCTGCCTCAACATCTTCTCTGCCTTCTAAACTGCTGATAAGATGCTCTGCAAGAAGGGCTCGTTCAGGGGAAGATAGCTTAAGAGCCTTTTCCTCAATTTCTTGCACATTTGATAACATATGCATCACCTCCGATAGTGCTTTTAGTTATTCTACAATGGCATATACAGTTATGCAATATTTTTTTGTTTTGTAATCTCCCTTTGTTATAGTATCATCTATAC